>DAIOWA010000083.1:0-8510 GCA_036758705.1 Pyrinomonadaceae bacterium
AGCGAGTGATCGTCCACTGGATAATGCGAGCGAAAAAAGAAGAAACTCGTCTCTCACGCCTGCAGAAAATCATCGCGGCGAGCAGTGATGGAAAGCGGATCGAATAACCCTGGAGCGAACACAAATGCGTCTTATCGGACTTTTCATCATCATCATTTCCCTTTCAGCAGCCATCGTTGGGCAGTCTCCCAAACGAGTTGAAGTGCCGGCCATCCCGGTGAATCCCGCCGACGTTGCCTCGATCGACTCCATCGTGAAGGCGTTCTACGACGTGATCTCCGGCCCCGCCGGCCAACCCCGCCAATGGGGACGCGATAAGACGCTGTATATCTCAGGTGTCAGATTCGTATCGATGGGCGAACGCAGCGGTAAGATCTCGATGAGCGTCAGCGACCATCAACAATACGTTGACAACACGAACGAATCCTTCGTCCGCTCAGGTTTCTTTGAGAAAGAGATCCACCGGATCGAAAAGCGCTTCGGCAACATCGCTCACGTTTTCTCGACCTACGAATTCCGCTCAAAACCTGACGGTCCCGTCGCCGGCCGCGGCATTAACAGCATCGAACTCGCGTTCGACGGTAACCGCTGGTGGATCGCCTCCGCCATCTGGGATGACGAACGGCCCAACAACCCGATCCCAGCCGAGTTCCTGCCGAAGAACAAATAAGAAAATGATCCCCCAATATGAACCGTGCCAACCCAAATCCATTGCGTCTCATTCCTGCAATGTTGTATCATTCCCATCCGATGAAATACTGTGACGCGATCGGCATTTTGGATTGCAACAACTTCTTTGTCTCGTGCGAACGGGCGGTGAATCCAGCACTGAACGAGCGCCCGGTTGTGGTGCTCTCGCATAATGACGGATGCGTTATCTCGCGAAGCAATGAAGTAAAAGCGATGGGCGTGAAAATGGCCCAGCCGCTGTTTCAGGTTCGAAAAATGCTGGAAGCCCACAACACCGCGATCGTTTCCAGCAACCACTCGCTTTATCGAAAATACGCCGAGCAGATCCACGACATTCTGGTCGAAGACCTCGGTAAACAGGTAGTCGAGCTGTACTCGATCGACGAGGCGTTCCTGGATCTTGGCTCGCCCGACAAACTAGTGTTGCTCGGAAAGCATTTGAAGAAATTGATCTTCGACAAAACAAAAATACCGGTATCTGTCGGCCTGGCCGAGACCAAAACGCTTGCCAAGGTTGCCAATCACATTGCTAAGGTGTCCGCCAAGACTCAAGGCGTTCTCGATCTCTACGGCTCCCGCTTCACCGACCTCGCGCTTAAACAAACACCGATCGGCGACGTTTGGGGAGTCGGGCCAAGATCAGCAGTAAAGCTGAAAGCCAAAGGATTGAACACGGCTTACGACCTAAAGCAGACAAAGCCGGATTCGGTCCGCGGCGATATGACTATCTTCGGATCGCGAACGGTCCTCGAACTCAATGGGATCAAATGTATTCCTGTCGAGATCAGCGAGCATCTAGCGAAATCGATCGCCCACACCCGCACTTTCGGACGGCCGATCCGAAGCTTCGAAGAGGTGCAGAAAGCGATCTTGTTCTTCACAACTCGGGCACTTGAAAAGATGCGTTGGAACGACCTGCAAACGAGGACGGTCACGGTCTTTCTGCAGACCGATCGATTTCGCTCGGATTTTTATGCGAAGTCCTATTCTTACCGATCTGTATATCACTCCGATGTGACTAGCGAGATCTATGAATGGGTCGACCTTTGTATTCAGGAAACATTTGTTGAAGGAATGGAGTTCAAGAAGGCCGGTGTGATCATGAGCGAGTTGCTGCCGTCGAAAGTAATAGCTCCACGGCTATTCGATCCGCGAGGTTTCGATCGGCGCCATCACCTGATGCGATCGATGGACGAGTTGAATATGCGATACGGCCGCGACGTTGTTCACTTTGCCGCACTGAAAACGGAAGGAAAATGGCAGGGCCAAACCGAGCATCGCCTGAACGACGAAAATCACAGCGTCGGCCGCGACGCGATCGGCAAAGGGCAGATGTTCCGGCGGTCGATCAGATTTATGTAAAAATGCCCCGCGACTATTTCGCGAGGCATTCTTACCGGTTCTTTGAAAACTGAATTCTAACCCTTTGCTTTCTTGATCTCTTCGACAAGAACCGGAACTGCCTCGAACAGATCGCCAACAATGCCGTAGTCGGCGATGTCGAAGATCGGAGCTCCCGAATCCTTGTTGATGGCGACGATCGTTCCGGCGTTCTTCATACCGACGATGTGCTGGATCGCTCCGGAGATGCCAAGCGCGATGTACAGCTTCGGAGCGACGGTCTGACCGGATGAACCGATCTGACGGTCGATTGGCAGCCACTCGCTGTCGCAGATCGGACGCGACGCGGCAAGGTCGGCACCGAGAGCATCCGCCAACTGCTGGGCAACGGCGATGTTCTCCTGCGACTTGATCCCGCGACCGACGGCGACGATGATCTCGCTCTTCGTGAGATCGACCGAAGCCTTCGCTTCCTGGAACGGCTCTTCGGGAGTCATACGGATGTCACCGACATTGACGTCCATCGTTTCGACAGTGGCGGTTCCCTTCGCGGCGTTATCACCGCGGAACGATCCGGATTGGAACGTGACGAAGTACGGAGCGTCGCCGCCAATCGTAACGTCAGCGTCGAGTTTGCCGAGGAAGATGCGGCGTGTCAAAACCAGCTTGCCGCCGTCAGCCTTGTATCGGATACAGTCGCCGACGACTTCCCTGCCGAGCCGAGCCGCAACCTTCGGAGCGAAGTCGCGGACCTGATAGGTATGCGACATCACGACGTATTGCGGATTCGTCTGGGTGATCACGTGCTCCCAAGCGTCGGCGTAACCATCCGGCGTATAGGTGCCAAGCTTGTCGTTCTTCGCGACGATGACTTTCTCGAGATCGTATCCCGCCATCTCCTGAGCCAATGCACAATCCTTATCGCAAGGAAGTACGGCTGAGACCTTCAGCCCGAGATCTTTTCCGATGGATTGGGCAGCGGTGATCGCCTCGAGCGAGGTCTTATTGAGAACGCAATTCTTATGTTCGATGAATACGAGGATCATATTACCCGCACCTCCGACTTCAACTTCTCGACCAGTTCGACCGCACCGGCTTTAGCATCGCCGTTGCCTAGGATCTGCGTCTGCTTGGTCTTCAGAGGCATATAAACCTTCTCGATCGTCTGTGCTCCCGCGAACGCTTCGATCGACGGGATCACGTCTTTGATCTCCTTCTTCTTCGCCGCCATGATGCCCTTCAGCGAGGCGTATCGGATCTGCGAAATGCCCGACTGGATCGTCATCAACGCAGGCAGCTTATAGGTGAACCATTGATACCAACCGCTCTCCAATTCACGCTTCACCCGAAGCGTTTCGCCAAGCGATGCTCGGTCGATCTCGATCACGATCGTCGCGTGCGGAATGCCAAGAAGTTCGGCAAGTACTACGCCGGTCTGGCCATAGCTCGCGTCATCCGACTGAAGGCCGGTGAACACGAGATCGGCATTCTCATCGCGAATGGCATCGGCAATGGCCTTTGCTATCTGATACGGCGAGAGCTTGTTGGGGGTGTCGTGAACGACATGTATCGCACGATCCGCTCCGCGAGCCAGGGCATCCTTGATAACCGTCTTCGCCGATTGCGGCCCGAGCGAACAAACGACAACTTCGCCTTCGCCCTTCGCTTCCTTCACCCGGAGAGCTTCCTCAAGGGCGTACCCGTCCGATTCGTTGGTCTGCTGCGAGACATCGGCCTCGTTGATCCATTTTTCGTCAGGCCCGATCCGAAGGACGGCGTCCTTGTTCGCGACCTGTTTCATTAAAACTATGATCTTCATAACAAATGTCAGTACCACCTGCGGTAGCGGATGGGGAAATTCGGCCTCGAGAAAAACAATAAGGACCGAAATGAATGATTATTCATTCATAGAATACAAAAAGAGCGTTCCAACCGCCAATCGGCCGAAACGCTCTGTGTTATTCAGAGTAACGCTTAAAGATCAGCGACGCGTTGGTACCGCCAAAGCCAAAGCTGTTCGACAACGCATAATCAACCACCGCCTCGCGAGCTTCGTTCGGAATGTAATCAAGATCGCACTCCGGATCGGGCACCTGATAGTTGATCGTTGGCGGAAGCTTTTTCTCGTGAATAGCCTTCACAGAGAACACCGCTTCGATACCGCCGGCCGCCCCGAGAGCGTGTCCGGTCATCGACTTGGTCGAGCTAACAAGCAATCCATTCTTGGCGTGATCGCCGAAAACGGCCTTGATCGCAAGCGTTTCGAATTTGTCGTTGTACGGTGTCGACGTGCCGTGAGCGTTGACGTAACCGATCTGCGAAGGGTCGATTCCCGCGTCCTTGATCGCCCGCTGCATAACGCGGATCGCACCCGAACCGGTCTCGTCGGGCATCGTGACGTGGAAAGCATCGCCGCTCATCCCGTAGCCGACAACCTCGGCAAGTATGTTCGCACCGCGAGCCTTGGCGAACTCGAGTTCTTCAAGGATCAGGATGCCTGCACCTTCGCCGATAACGAATCCGTCGCGTTCAAGATCGAACGGCCGCGAAGCACGTTTCGGATCATCATTGCGAGTCGAAAGAGCCCGCATCGACGCAAATCCGGCAACAGACATCGGAGTGATCGCACTTTCAGCACCGCCGCAGATCATCGCATCGGCATCGCCGCGTTCGATCAGCCGGAAGCTGTCACCGATCGCGTGGGCGCCAGCAGAACAAGCGGTCGCCGTAGCCGAATTCGGCCCCTTTGCACCGTGCCTGATCGAGACGTTACCAGCCGCCAGATTGACGATCGCCGAAACGATAAAGAACGGCGAAACACGATCCGGCCCCGAGTTGAGAAGCTTTTCATGCTCCCGCTCAATCGCCCAGAAATCGCCGATGCCGGAACTGATATAAGTTCCAACCATCTCGGCATTCGACTCGTCGATCACGAGGCCGCTGTGCTTGACCGCCTCATCCGAGGCCGCCAGAGCAAAGTGGGTAAAGGCCCCCATCCGTCGAGCTTCCTTCTTATCAAGGAAACTGAGCGGATCGAACCCTTTGACCTCGCAGGCGAACTTCACGGAGAATTTCTCCGTGTCGAATTTCTTGATGTAGTCGGCGCCGTTGGCACCGGTCATCAAGCCATTCCAGGTCGTCGGCACATCGTTTCCGATAGCCGTGACCGATCCGAGGCCTGTTACTACTACTCGTCTTTTCATAAGTGTTCAGAGTGCGCGATTTATCGCGTATGCACGGGCAAAGCCTGCACTCGAAACATTAGCCCTTATGCTGCTCGACGTATGCGTATGCGTCGCGAACCGCCTGGATCTTCTCAGCGTCTTCGTCGGGGATCTCGATATCGAACTCTTCTTCGAACCGCATCACGAGTTCGACGAGGTCGAGTGAATCCGCACCGAGGTCTTCGATGAAGCGTGCATTCTCCGTAACTTCCGCCTCATCCACACCCAACTCATCAACGATGATCTGTTTGATCTTATCCTGAACTTCTGACATATGTTTTCCTCTCTTTATAGCGTTTCTAGAGTATTTCTTATGCTCTCTGAATTTTCGACGTTCAAACCACGAACATCGCGATTTATTTGTCTAACCAAACCTGATAAAACTTTGCCCGCCCCGACTTCGATGACCGTATCGACTCCTTCGCCCACCAGAGTCTCGACACTCTGCAGCCATCGAACGGGCGACGAAACTTGTTGCGTCAATGCATCACTGACCTTACCGGAATCGGAATTCACGGCGGCGTCAACATTATGCACGATCGGGAAATCGAACGAACCGTATGACAACGCATTCAGATCTTCCGCAAGCCGCTCCTGCGCCGGCATCATCAGCGCACAATGGAACGGTGCGGAAACATTTAGCTTCACCGCTCGTTTCGCACCACGTTCTTTCAATAACTCACACGCTCGGTCGACAGCATCGGAATCGCCGGCGATCACGACCTGGCTGGGCGAATTGATGTTCGCCGGGCTGCAAACTTTGCCTTC
Organism: Pyrinomonadaceae bacterium; assembly: GCA_036758705.1. Taxonomy (GTDB): domain Bacteria; phylum Acidobacteriota; class Blastocatellia; order Pyrinomonadales; family Pyrinomonadaceae; genus OLB17. The sequence goes on from DAIOWA010000083.1 coordinate 6,024, forward strand.
GGCGGCATCGGCACAGGCCTGCTCGATCGTTGCGAGATCGGCTCCGAGGATCGCGGCCATGGCCCCTATACCTACCGGAACCGCTTCCTGCATATACGTTCCGCGTTTGCGAACAGTGCGAACAGCATCAGCGAAATCCAGAACACCCGCGGCTACCAAAGCCGAATATTCCCCGAGGCTATGTCCAGCTACGAAATCCGGATCGGCAAATCCTTCTGACTTCATCGCTCGAAACGCGGCGACTGAAGTCGTCAAGATCGCGGGCTGCGTATTCGCGGTCAGAGCCAGATCTTCTTCAGTGCCGGAAAAACACATCTCTGACAACGAGAATCCCAATGCCTCGTCCGCCTGCTCGAACACCTCGCGCGCCGCAGCAAAATTATCAAACAAATCTTTGCCCATTCCCACAGCCTGAGATCCCTGGCCTGGAAATAAGTATGCGATCTTACCCATCAGAATTGCAGTACCGTCGCTCCCCAGGTAACGCCACCGCCAAACGCGGTCAAGAGGACCTTAGATCCTTCTTTGATTCGGCCGGACTCGATGCACTCATCCATTGCGATCGGGATCGATGCCGACGACGTATTCCCGTGCTGGGCTATATTCGAATAGACCTTTTCTTCCGGAACTCCAAGTCGCGAAGCAACCGCGTCCGTGATCCTTTGATTCGCCTGATGCGGAACAACGAGGTCGATGTCCTCGACCGTGAGGCCCGCCTTAGCGATCATCTCGGCCGAAATATCCGCCATCGAGCGCACGGCAACCTTGAAGAGTTCGTTACCCTTCATCTTAAAGAAGTGCTGCCCCTCATCGATCGTCTTGTGGCTGGTTCCAAGCTTCGTGCCGCCGCCCGGAGCATAGAGTTGCTCCTCGTATCGGCCGTCGGATTTGATCTTGGTTGCGAGAATTCCTTTCCCGGAATTCACCGGCCCGAGCACCGCTGCTCCGGCACCATCACCAAATATCACGCAGGTTCCGCGATCCGTGTAGTCGACATACTTCGTCAGCACCTCGGCACCGATGACCACGGCATACTTGATCGCACCCGTACGGATCATCGACTCGACCATCGTGATGCCGTAAAGGAAGCCCGAGCAAGCCGCGAAAACATCCATTCCCGCCGCGTTGACTGCTCCAAGCTGAGCCTGGATCAGTGCACCGGTCGAAGGCATTATTTGGTCCGGCGTCGTCGTCGCACAGACGATGATGTCGATATCTTCCGGCTTCAATCCGGCACGCTCGATAGCCTGCCTTGCCGCCGCCGTGCCGAACTGCGAAGTGTACTCGTTATCCGCGGCCTTATGCCGCTGTTTGATACCGGTGCGCGTAGTTATCCACTCATCGGAGGTTTCCACGATCTTCTCCAGATCGGCATTGGTCAAAATGCCCTCCGGATACGAGTGGCCCATCCCGATGATGCCCGCGTTGAGTTGAGTCATTGATGAAATTAGAACCGAATCAATTCGAAAATTCAAAGGCACTATTCGGCGTCTTTGACGTCGATTATCTGTCGGCCCTTGTACATTCCTGTTTTCGGGTCAATGCGGTGTGGCTTCTTTGCTTCGCCTGTGTCTTTGTCCAGATAGAACTGAGGTACGGTCAGGGCATCGTGAGCGCGGCGTTCGCGGGTACGTGCGTGAGAATGTCGTCGTTTAGGATTTGGCATTTTAAACTCCTGAGATCTTGTGATCTCGCTAATAAAATTCTAATTCAGATTCTTGAGAGCCGCCCAACGCGGATCGATCTCATCATCTTCACAATCGCAATCGTTCAAATTCAAGTTTGTGCCGCATTTCTCGCACAAACCTCTGCAATCATCTTTGCAGAAAAACTGTTGCGGCAGATCAAGCAGGATCTGTTCTCTCGCGATATCAGAAAGGCCGATTTCACTGCCCCAGATCTGATCACGCTTCATATCGTCCGAATGAAGCTCAAGATTCGCTTCGTCCACAACCTGCTGATCCGGGACGAACTCGAGGTCAAGCTCGATATCGATCGGCTTCTCAACCGGATCCAGACATCGGTCGCAATCGATCTCGACAGCCCCGGTCAATCGGCCAGTGATCGCAACGATTCCGGACGTCTTGACAGCCTTGCCTTTGACCTCGATCGGCGCCGCTATCCTGGCATTCGCCAATTCGAGATCAATGGCTTCGACCGGCAGCGTTTCATCGATCGCTTTCTCCCTTTCAAAGCTGTTCAGATCGATGTTCATTTCAATAGTATGAAACGGCCCGAAAGCCGTTCTCAGGGACAAACTTTGTATTATACCGCCTGCGAATCCACAGTCAACCAATCGAAGGTGAGATTAGCGGGCCGGGACACCGCTTCCGACCGCCTCGTCGACGCTCGAAAACCCTCGTTCCTTAAGGATCTCGGCCAATCGGATGTTCACATCACGAGCGAAGGTCGGACCGCCATATATAAATCCCGTATAAGCTTGAACCAGCGACGATCCGGCGGCGATCTTCTCGAAAGCGTCATCTC
>DAIOWA010000084.1:0-8501 GCA_036758705.1 Pyrinomonadaceae bacterium
GACGACGGTCGCGTACTTGGAACCGAGGCTGCAGTTATCGGTGAATCAGATGGTGATATTGCATCGCTGTTCCTGACCGAGCGGCCTGCCAGCGAACTGGACCTTGCTTCGATCGGGAAGGAAATGGGTGTGGAAGGTGCAATTCGTCACATCGATCAGACTTTCTCAGCAAAGGTCACTGCTACCGAGTCGGCGAAGCTCTTGATCTCCCAGGCCGACGAGTTGATATTTGGTTCGGGCACATTCTTCTCATCGATACTGCCGACTCTGATGATTCCCGACGTAAAAGTGGCGGTTCAAGCGAATCCGAATCCGAAGACAATGATCCTCAACATTGTCGAGGAACCAGATACGCGGGGATTTAGAGGGATCGACCTCGTCCGAAGAATCGCTGATCTTGTCGGTAAGGATTCGATCCAGACGATTGCCGTCAACCTGCCCCCGACCGATCGCGAAGACCAGTACTTTACGCTCGACGAAGACGATCTCGGGTCGGAAGCGATACCCGCGAAGATCGTAAAGGGTGATTTCGAATCGCGTACGCGGCCCGGTAGGCACGACCCTATCCTACTCGTGAACACCCTTAATGCCGCCAGCCTCACGCTGCCAGCTTCGGCGCAGCCGCTTGTCAGTGTACTGATGCTTGCGTGGAATCGGAAAGAAGAGGTTGAGATCGGGTTACGGGAAATGCGCAAGCTCAATTATCCCAACATCGAGTTTGTCGTCGTAGATAACGGCAGCACCGACGGCACGGCACAGATGGTCTACGAGAGCTTCCCTGACGTGAATGTTGTCCGCCTTCACAAGAATACGGGTATGACCGGCTACAACGTCGGGCTGGCAACTGCTCGCGGAAAATATGTGATCATGCTGGACGATGACTCGCATCTTGCCCCGGATTCAGTTTCAAAGATGGTAAAGGTGTGGGAAACGGAGGAGAACAGAGAGGTCGGGCTGATGGCCTTCCGCGTGATCAATCCCATAAACGGCAGCCTTGTTACGCATCTCTGGGAAGAACGTTTAGGTAAGGTTGAACCCGGACGGGAACGCGAGATCACATCGTTCGCCGCGTGCGGAGCCGCGGTCAGGCGGGATGTTCTGGACGAGGTCGGATACTTCGATGACGATTTCTTTTTGTATGCTACCGAGGACGACTTGTCGATCCGGATCTGGGACGCGGGCCACAAGATCGTCTACGAACCGCGATGCGTGTCATATCACCGTGAAAGCCGCTTGATGCGGAATTGGAAACGGTACGGATTCGGTTTTCGCAATGCGACGTGGTTCAACATCAAGCACCTCCCGCTCTATATGTTGCCGCTAATGTTCGTGCGCAATATGTTCTGGCTTATCACGCGCAGCGTCCGGTTCAAGTCGTTCCAGTATTTCTATTACGGCCTGGTCGGATTGTTAAAGGGATATTTCCAACTCGCAACCCCGCTCGCCAAACGTAAACCCGTAAAGTCCGAAACTGCAAAATTCTGCCTTAACGACAATTGGATCACCAGGCCAATATTCTCGACGTCCTGGCAAATATACAAGAATAAGCGATATATACTAGATAAACGTGGAGTCAGCCCGTCGGGGGGCAACTAGCGCCTACCCTAATATTCATCAAAATGTCGAAACAGGAATGGGAATTTCAGAGCGGAGACTGCGCGATTTGTGGTGGGAAGAGCCTAAAATTCCTGGGACATCGCGGAGGTGAGGCTCACCGGGCCGGCTCGGGAGAAAAGTGCCGTATCGTCAAATGCCGGCAATGTCACACCATCTTTCCGAACCCGATGCCTTATCCGAAAGGGAAGGACGTTCGATATTCGGATGTTGAGGACTATTTCGAAAACGTCATGAGGATAGATCATGACCAACACGTCGAAGGAGGCAAACTTTTACTCGCGGAGGCTGAGAAATATTTAGGATTGAAAGGAAGTTTTCTCGATGTCGGATGCGGCCGTGGAGAAGCCGTACGGGCGGCAAAGGACCTCGGTTGGGAGGCAAAAGGCTGTGACATTTCGGACGAATATGTGAACTACGCCCGGGATGTGAACGGTGTCGACGCTATCACGGGAACCCTCGAACAAGTAAATTTTCCGGACGATAGTTTTCACTTTGTTTCACTCGTTGAGGTGATCGAGCATCTTTATGATCCAAAGCGAACGGTGGAGGAATTGTGCCGGGTGCTCAAACCGGGAGGCATACTTTACGTTAGTACCCCGAACGAAGAAAGCATTTACCAGACGTTCGGAAATTTATACTATCGGCTCGCCGGCAGGGATTGGGTCGTTAATCTTTGCCCTACGTGGGATTTGTATCATATTTTCGGGTTCAGTCCGCGTTCGCTTCGATATTTACTGGAGAACAACGGTTTCCGAATCGAACAAACGGTTGTGTATCCCGGCACATTTTCGGTTCCGCGTCGCGAATCCTTCGGTGGGAAACTTGAAGGAATAGGGGTCGACTTGGTTGAAAAGACAGCAAATTTGCTGGGTAAGAGTCCGTTTATGTACACGTGGGCTAGAAAGGTATAGGCCTTCGGGTGGATGAAGGTTGAACGTGCGCCGTAGATCTAGATTATTTTTCCTCGCCTTGACCGCGCTTCTGCCTTCGGCGATCGCGGTCGTTTGTCTGCGCTGGTTTTTCCGCTACAAGATAGGCCGACACGTCCGAATAGGATTTTCTATCATTGACGCTGCCGAGTGTGAGATCGGGGATGACGTTTCGATCGGGCACTTGAACGTCTTTACTGGCGTCGGGAAGCTTTCGATAGGGGAGCATTCGCGGATCGGGGCATTGAATATTTTTCGTGGCGGTGACGAGATACGGATCGGGCGGTATTGCGACCTCCTTCGACTGAATGAGATCAACTCGATCCCGGAGCCGGAGGTGGTGAACGAGATCGACCCGAGATTTCTGATGGGCGACGGATCGATGATCGGAGCGTCCCACAAGATCGATTTTACTGATCGGGTCGAGTTTGGAAAATGCGTGATCCTCGGCGGAAGGAATTCGTCGGTCTGGACGCATAACCGGCAGATGACGAAGCCGGTGGTCATCGGCGAGCGCACCTATTTGGGGTCCGAGATCCGGATCGCTCCCGGCAGCGAGGTTGCTTCTCGCTGCATCGTTGGCATGGGAGCGGTCATCAGTGGAAGGTTCGAGACTGAATACAAATTGATCGGCGGCGTGCCGGCAAAGGAGATCAAGGATCTCGACGACGACGGACGATTCTTGACGACCCAGAAGACTCGTAAAGACCTGCCTGACGATATTTGATGCGAAGCACGTATGTAGCCTGGGGCTTGGTCATCGCAGCCGTTTTCGGTGCGATAGCCATTTTTGTGCCCGAAGGAATTGGCTCCGCGATAATGCTCGTCAGTCTGACGTTGATCTTGCTGCCTGTTCTACGAAAGTATTCCTCCGACCCGGATCTGATCACAAAGATCTTTTTCGCGGGTTTGGCCCTTCGATTCCTCTTCGGCCTGATGGTCTATGCGAACGGCTGGTTCTCATTCTTCGGCGGCGACGCGCAGACGTTCGACTGGCGCGGGGCGCTAATACTTGATTTTTGGCGTGGCTTGGTGCCGTCCAATTCGCCCGAACTGATCAGGTCCATGTCGACGGATGGCCCCGGATGGGGAATGAACTATCTGGTTGCCGGGATCTATGCCGTTTTCGGAAGGAACTTCCTGGCGGCCCAGACGTTCGTTGTCGTGTTTGGTGCGGCTACGGCTCCGCTGGTGCACATTTGTACCGAGAAGGTTTTTCAGAATCAGCGAGTTGCTCGCTTTGCGGCGATCGGGGTTGCGATCTTTCCGGCGTTTGTGATCTGGTCGGGCCAATTGCTGAAGGACGGGTTGATCATCTTTCTTCTCGTGCTCGCGATGACGATGGTGCTGAAGCTTCAGGAGAAATTCAGCTACGGTGCGGTGCTTCTGCTCATCGCCTGTATGTTCGGGATCCTCTCGATACGGTTCTACATTTTTTACATGGTAGCCGTCGCCGTGGCAGGCAGCTTTGTCATTGGCGTTTCAAACACTCCAGCGTCGCTGATGCGGCGCGGCATCATTCTTGTGGTGATGGGTGTTGGGCTGACATATCTGGGCGTGATCCAAACGGCGTCGACGAACTTTGAGAGATACGGTGATCTCAACCGACTACAAGTGAGTCGGCAAGATCAGGCCGTGTCCGCCGATTCCGGATATGCCGACGATGTCGACGTTTCGACGACACGCGGCGCGATCACGGCTATCCCAATAGGTTTTGTCTACCTGATCTTTGCGCCTTTTCCATGGGATGTCCGCACGTTCAGACAAGCGATAACGCTGCCGGAAGTCTTCGTGTGGTGGGCGATGATCCCGATGCTTGTTTGGGGTATATGGTATACGATCCGGCATCGGCTTCGGACGGCGTTTCCGATCCTGCTTTTTTCGGGAATGCTTACACTCGCCTACTCGATCTTTCAAAGTAATGTCGGAACGGCATACCGACAGCGAACGCAGATCCAGGTCTTCTTCTTTATGTTCATCGGTGTGGGCTGGGTCCTGCTAAAGGAGAGACGCGAGAACAAGAAACTCCTTTTGGAGTCGAAGCGTAGACAGATCGATCACGCTGTCGCAGGAGCGCAGGTTTAAAGTTATAATGTGCGGAATTACCGGATTTGTAGTTACGAATGGTTCGCGCCCGGAGCGTCGCGTTCTAGAGGCGATGAATCAGGCGATCTTTCATCGAGGGCCTGACGAGGATGGTTTTTTTGTTGATGGCCACGCAGCTCTGGCGATGCGGCGATTGGCGATCATCGATCTCGCGAGCGGGCAGCAGCCGATCTGGAACGCCGACAAGACGAAATGCATCTTTTTTAACGGCGAGATCTACAACTATCAAGAGTTAAGGAAAGGCCTTGATGATCGAGGCCATAAGTTTTATACCAACTCAGATACGGAAGCAATCATTCATCTCTACGATGAGTTCGGAGTCGATTGCTTGCAGCATCTCCGCGGAATGTTCGCGATAGCTATTTGGGATACGGTTGAGCGGTCTTTGTTCCTCGCACGCGACCGCGTAGGCAAAAAGCCCTTACTCTACTCGCATCAGTCTAACGGTGACCTGGTTTTCGGTTCTGAGTTTCAGGCCTTACTTAAGCATCCGGCTGTTTCCCGCGAAGTTGATCCGGAGGCTATCGACGCATACCTTTCATATTCCTGTGTTCCTTCCCCGCTGACAGCGTTCAAAGCGATCAGAAAACTTGAACCCGGACATTGGCTTCGCTGGAAGAATGGATCCATCGAGACGCAGCGTTATTGGAGCCCTGATTTTTCGACGAAGATAAAGATCTCCGAAACCGAGGCGATCGAAGAAACGACGCGTCTGCTGCGGGAATCGACAAAACTGCGGATGATCTCCGAAGTTCCGCTAGGAGCGTTTCTGTCGGGCGGCGTCGATTCGTCTACGGTGGTCGCGCTGATGGCTCAGGAGTCGTCGACGCCGGTCAAGACATTTTCGATCGGGTTCGACGACGAAGATTACAGCGAACTCAAGTACGCGCGTATGGTCGCCGAACATGTTGGTGCCGAGTACCACGAGTTCATCGTCAAACCGAACGCCCTCGAGATACTTCCGACCCTTGTCGATCATTACGGCGAGCCGTACGCCGACTCAAGCGCGATACCGACATACTACGTCGCTAAGGAAACTCGACAACACGTAACTGTCGCGCTTAACGGTGACGGCGGTGACGAGTCGTTCGCCGGGTACGAACGGTATGCGGCAATGCGGATCGCCGAAAAGTATCATCGAATCCCTGCAGCTTTGCGAAAGGCATTTGTGGAATTTCCGGTAAACCTTATTCCTACATCGGAATTAAAACGCAGTCGGGTTCGTGACGGAAAGCGGTTCCTGTTGGCGGCCGCGCTTCCCAAGGTTGAGAGATATTTTCGCTGGAGTTCGGCTTTCGATCGCGAATCGAAAAGGGATCTATACACATCAGATTTTCGACACTCTGTCGACTCAACCGACGCGTCCGACTTCCTGCGACAATGGTTTGCGACGGCAAACGGATCGGGGATAGTCGACACGACGATGCTGGTCGATCAGATGACATATCTTCCGAACGATCTCCTTGTGAAGGTCGACATTGCATCGATGGCGAACTCGCTCGAAGCTCGTTCGCCGTTTTTGGATCACAAGGTTATAGAGTTTGCCGCGAGCCTGCCGGAATCGCTCAAGATGAGCGGCGTCGAGACCAAGTCGTTCTTGAAAAAGGTGGCCGCAACGCTTGTTCCCCGCGAAGCGATATATCGCCGCAAGATGGGATTCGGCGTGCCAGTTGGGAAATGGTTTCGTGGAGAGATGAAGGGATTCGTCCGCGAAATTCTCCTGTCCGAGGCTTCGTTACGACGCGGCATTATCAAGCCGGAAATGCTCAGGAAATATGTGAATGAACATACTAGCGGGGAGCGTGATCACGCGTTCCGGATCTGGGCGTTGTTGATGCTCGAACTTTGGTATCAGAGGTTTATCGATTAGCGATTTATGAAAGGTGTAATTCTTGCGGGTGGGCTTGGCAGCAGGCTTCATCCGCTGACGAAAATAACAAACAAACACTTGCTGCCGGTACACAGCGAGCCGATGATCTATTATCCGATCAAGGCTCTGATCAACGCCGGTATTGAAGACATCATGATCGTCACCGGGGGAAACTCTGCGGGTGATTTTTTGAGGCTGTTGGGTAATGGGAAAGATTTCGGTTTGAAGCATCTGAACTATACATATCAGGAAGGTGAAGGGGGAATCGCGGATGCTCTGAGCCTTGTCGAGCATTTTGCTGACGAAGAACCTATCTGCGTCATTCTTGGCGACAATCTGATCGAGAAGAATATCAGAAGCGCGGCCGATGAATATCGAACGCAGGGCGGCGGAGCAAAGATCATGCTCAAGCGCGTTCACGATCCGGAGCGTTTTGGTGTACCCGAACTCGATGGCGACAAGGTATTGAACATCGAAGAGAAACCGAAGGATCCTAAATCGGACTTCGCGGTGATCGGCGTTTACTTTTACGACAACACCGTCTTCGATGTGATCCGCACATTAGTGCCATCGGGCCGGGGTGAGCTTGAGATCACGGACGTGAACAATCATTACATCCGCCGCGGCGAAATGACGTGGAACGAACTCGAAGGATGGTGGACCGACGCAGGGACGTTCGAGAGCCTCTTGCGTGCCTCCAATCTTGTTGCCGAAACGGGGGCGAACAATTTATGACGCAGACCGAGCAGCAAACCATCTTCACCGACGGCGAGATCAAGGACGTGGTCGTCTATCCGCTGAAGAAGTATTACGATGATCGCGGATGGCTCGCCGAACTGTTTCGGCACGACGATCTAGCGGAAGAATTTTTTCCGGCGATGTCGTATATATCGTTTACAAATCCGGGCATTCAACGCGGCCCGCACGAGCACGTCGATCAGGCCGATCTTTTCTGTTTCATCGGACCTTCGACATTCAACATCCGCCTCTGGGACAATCGCCCGGAATCGCCGACGTACCGCAATATGATGTCGCTGTTCGTCGGGCAAGACGATCCGCAGGCCGTCGTTGTTCCAAAAGGTGTCGTTCACGGATATAAGAACGTCGGGGATGTCGACGGAATGGTCATCAACTGTCCAAACCGCCTTTATATGGGCGAGGGCAAGCGCGAACCGATTGACGAGATCCGTCACGAAGACGACCCTGACACGATCTATCGGATGAGCGAATAGACCGACCACAGCAAGTGAAGATCCTCCGCATTATCGCAAGGCTTAACGTAGGCGGACCCGCGCGCCATGTGGTTTGGCTGACGCAGGCCCTGCAAGGCGATGGCGTTGAATCGAAACTCATCGCGGGTACGGTTCCCGACGGCGAAGAGGATATGTCTTACTTCGCCGCTGAGAATGGAGTCGAACCTCTTTACATCCGTGAGATGAGCCGCGAGCTTTCGGCAAAGGATGCGGTCTCATTGTGGAAGGTTCTGCAAGCGATCCGTCGCGAACGGCCAGATATCATACACACACACACGGCAAAGGCCGGAACTGTCGGACGCGCAGCGGCATTGATTTACAAATGGTTCACGATCGGCACCCTGATCGGGCGGCCGCGTCGCGTAAAGGTAGTCCACACATTTCACGGTCATGTTTTTCACAGCTACTACGGCAAGCGAAAAACTCAGGTCTTTGTGCTCATTGAAAAAATCTTAGCGCGACTTGCGAGCGACAAGATCATCGTGATCACGCCGCAGCAGCTTCGGGAGATTCATTCAGGGGTTGGTGTTGGCCGTAAAGAGCAGTTCGAGGTGATCCCGCTCGGTATCGATCTGTCAAAGTTCGGAAATGACGATACAGATCGCAGCGAGTTTCGCGACGAATTCGGCATTCCGGACGGAACTCTTTTGATCGGTTTTGTCGGACGCCTGACGGAGATCAAGAATATCCCGATGCTGTTAGACGCGGCGAAGAGATATTTCGAAA
>DAIOWA010000085.1:0-8496 GCA_036758705.1 Pyrinomonadaceae bacterium
GGTCGGGGCGGCGCTCGGTTGGAGCATCAGGGTTTTGTTTGATACCTGCATGATGACCTATATGGGGTCGCGTGTCTCAGGATTGTCGATCTCGGTCTTTGCAGGGCAATGGTTGAGACTAGGCGTTGCACTGCTCGTCCTGATCCTGCCGGCGGTGATCGCCGTTTTCTCGGGCCAGGTTCTTAACTGGTCTCTCGCCATACTGCCGATATGTCTCGTTGTCTACATCATCCTGGCGTGGAACACCTTGTTCCAAAAGGATGAGCGAGAGTGGGCAAAACTAAAATTGAACGGTTTGCTGGCGCATCTGTTGAAATAGAACATGAAAGTAAAGGACGCTCTTACGAAGATCCAGAACAGAATAAAGACCTATCGTTCGACCCCGGACTATGTGGCGGATCGGTGGCGGTACGGCCTCAAGCGGGCGCTACACCCTAACATCAAGCTGCCGATCTGGGTCACCACGAAGAATGGCGCGAAGGTCTTTCTTGGTGATGATCCCATCGATGAGTACATTCTCGAAGATGTGACGGTGGGTATGGAAGAAAGGTACTTTCCCGCTCACCTCCAGTTGAAAGAAGGCGACATCGTTCTAGATGTTGGTGGACACCATGGGCTGTATGCCGTTGAACTGTTGGCCCGGTATCCGGGAATTCAAATACTAAGTATCGAACCCGATCCGATAGGGATCGCAAGCATCAAAAGACATATAAGTAAGAACAAAGCCGATTCAAACATACACGTGGTTCCGTTTGCCGTCGGACGTACTGAGACGACCGGATTTCTTGTTGATAACCACGATGGCTCCTGGGGCAAAACGCTTGAAACCGTACAGCAGGAAGATTCGATCCGCGTTCCCGTAAAGACACTGAAGTCGATGCTGGAGGATCAAAAAATAGAGAATCTTCGGGCCGTCAAACTTATCAAAAGCAATTGTGAAGGCGGCGAATTTGACATGGTTCCGCAGATCGTAGACCTCGGACTAAAGCCCGAATTGATCGTGCTAATGATTCACCCTCCCCGGGGCGACGTTGAGGGATTAGTTACCTCGTTACAGGCTTACGGCTATGATTCGGATCTGGTTTTTGCGAGTGAAACAAATCCGTGTTGGCATTTTCGCTTAAAGCGATGATTCAATGCCCCGAATTATCATTTAAATGGCTAGAGCGACCTGCAGCATTATCATCCCGACCTACAATCACGGGAAGTATATTGAGCGAAGCGTGCAATGCGCGCTCGATCAGACCTATCCGAATGTCGAAGTTATCGTGGTGGATGACGGCTCGACGGACGATACACCCGAAAGGCTCGAGAAATTTAGTGATCGAATAATTTATCATCGCAAGGAAAACGGAGGACTCGGGGCCGCGCGCAACACGGGTATCGAACTAAGCAGCGGCGACTTTTTACAGTTTCTCGATGCCGACGACACCATCGATACGACAAAGGTTGAGAAGCAGATGGCGTTGATCGACTCTGACGATGCCGCCGTCATCTATTCTGACTGCACTTGCACCGGCCCCGGCGGCGAGGTGATCGAAAACACATCGTACCCTCTCGGGCAGCACGAAGAGGCCCTTCAAATTCTCCTCCAGAGAACTCTGTTTAGTGTTCACGCCGCTCTTGTTCGCAAGGTTGACGTCCTCGAAGCGGGAATGTTCGACACCGCCCGAGCATCGCAGGAAGACTGGGCATTGTGGCTACAGATCGCGGTCAACGGTGGTAGATACAGATACGCACCCGGCAATCTTGCGCACTATGATCAGAGCGGTTCAGAGATGGTTACCAATCCGGAGCTTATGTACCGAAGGACGAAGCGCTTATTCGAAAAATTCATGGCCGATCCAAAATTTACCGCCTTGGATAAGTCGACCGTGGATCGGTTCGTCGCGTGCCAGAATTTCCAGCTCGCAACGCGAGCTTACAATAACCGATGGTGGAGTGCAGCCCGCACGCATTTTCTTGCGGTAGCGAAGGCGGATCGCAGCATGTTGTCCGCCGGGTTTTGGTCGTGTATTCCGAAAACATATTTGCATCAGTTAATGGACCGATTCGCGGGCCGAACGGTTTCGGCACCGCAGTGATTTTATGGATCAACGCTTTCGTAATTTGTTCAAATGGATGCCGGTGTCGTGGAAGGCGGCGCTCGAATTCCGTTTTGATAAGTCTTTGGGCACCGAGTTTGGCGGGCCGTTCAATGGGCAGGTGTTTCGCCAGGCGATCTTTAATGAGCTTACCAAAAACATAGATTTTGCCGGGATCGTTGAAACGGGAACGTTCAGGGGTATAACGACCGCGTATATGGCGGAACATTCGCCCGCAAGGATATTCTCCGTGGAGTTTGAACCGCGCTTCTTTCACTATGCGAAACGATATTTGCGGTGGCACAAGAACGTCCGTGTGGCAAACGCCGATTCGCGAGCGTTTCTCGATGGACTCATAAAGGATTCGGCAGTGCCTAAGAGCCGGGTATTTTTTTACCTGGACGCGCATTGGAACGAGGACCTACCGCTTTATGAGGAAGTGAAGCTAATACGTGAAAACTGGAAAGACGTCGTCATAATGATCGACGATTTCGAAGTACCCGACGATCCTGATTACAAGTTTGACGATTACGGCGACGGGAAAAAGCTCTGCCTTGATTATCTTGGTGCTGATCTCGTCGCGAGCTGGGCGGTCTATTTTCCGAAAGGACGCGCGGCGGATGATACGGGCATTAAGCGGGGCTGCGTGGTATTGGCATCACCCGGTCTTCGGTCAGAGATCGACGGCATCCGGTCGCTTCGTCCGTATGATGTTAGCTCGGTAGTTGGGTAATTAAGGGCGAATGCGAATCGTATTTGTGGACACGACAATGGACGGCTCGATCGTAGGAGGCGCCCATACTTTTCTCGTCGGCGCAATGGCGGTTCTCGCGCTTGAGCACGAAGTCCATTTCATTTCGAAAGGTGTGCCGATCGCAAGATCGGCCGCCCGAATTCAAGAATCGAACGCGATCATCAATACGGACCTCTGGGATGGAAGCAACCTGGTTGACGACGCTACACCGGGTGTGGCCGCGTGGGTCAATGAGTTGAATCCGGACGTTTATGTCGTTTCGGTGTCGCCGGATATCGGGTGGACAGTCTTGCCCTATCTCGATCCTAGAATCGCGACGTTTACGATCGGGCATAACGACGAGCGGTCGTTTTACGATCCGGTGAAGCATTATGCGCCGTTTTTGACTCGGGCGATCGGGGTTAGCGACACGATCTGCCGGAGGTACGTCGACGAATGCGGGATGGCTCCGGCTCGTGTGGAATGGATCCCGTATGGAGTCGAAACGCTGGCGAACTTTGATGCAAGCGTAAGTCGGGTAGCCGACAGACCAGACAACAAGCTTCCGCTTAGACTGGCTTATGTAGGCAGGTTTGAGAACAAGCAGAAGCGGATCGCAGATATTGTGGCGATCGCGCGGCGGCTTGCTGAGGAAGGAGTTTCGTTCGAGTTTGATCTGGTCGGCGACGGCGACGAAATGCCGTTCGTGCGGGAGCAGCTTACAGATCTTGTCGACACTGGTTCGGGCCGCATTCATGGCTGGCTGTCGTCGGATCAGGTCATTCAAAAATTGCGAGACAGCGAGGTCTTCGTGCTCGCTTCCGCTTACGAAGGATTCTGCATCTCGCTGATTGAGGCGATGGCGAATGGGTGTTGTCCGGTGGTGACGGATATTGAGAGTGGGAATAAGCAACTGGTTGAAGACGGTGTTAATGGGTTTGTAGTGCCGGTTGGAGATGTCGAGGCGTTTGTTGATAGAATCAAGCTTTTGGCTGGTAACCGTGAGCGGCTCAACGAGATGCGGTTGGAGGCTTGGGAAACGGGCAGGGAGTATAGCATCGAGCGGATGGTGAGCAACTACATATCGTGTTTTGAAGGAGCGATTGAGGACGCGAGATTGAATCCGCGGACGCCCGATCCGGAATTTCCGCTGATGGAGAGTTGCCGGTCGAAATATCCATTGTGGCTCAGGAGATTGAAGGCGAAGGCGAAGAAATTAGCCACGAATTAACACGAACGCGCACGAATCGAAGGATGAAAATACTTGTAACAGGGTCTAGCGGCCTAATTGGATCAGAGGCCGTGACTTTTTTTGACGAGCAGGGGCACGAGGTCCACGGTGTGGACAGCAATATGCGGGCGGTGTTTTTTGGCCCGCAGGGTGATACGACGTGGAATCGGGACCGGCTGATCTCGAAGGCGAAGAACTTCAAACACTCGGATCTCGACATCCGGGATCGCGAGGGCGTGCTCGAATTTTTCAAGTCGAACAAGTTCGACGCGATCGTGCATTGCGCCGCTCAGCCGTCGCACGACAAGGCGGCGGATATCGCATTGCTCGATTTCGATGTTAATGCCGTTGGCACCGTAAATTTGCTCGAAGCTGCGCGCCAAACCTGCCCGGAATCTCCGTTCGTTCACGTGAGTACGAATAAGGTTTACGGAGATTCGCCGAACGAGCTGCCGATGAACGAGCTTGAGACGCGTTGGGAATACGCGGACCCGAAGGACTGGAATGGCATTACTGAGGAGTGCCGGATCGACCGTACGCTGCATTCGCTGTTTGGTGCGTCGAAGACGGCGGGCGATGTGATGGCTCAGGAATACGGCCGATATTTCAATATGCCTGTCGGGATCTTTCGCGGCGGATGTTTGACCGGGCCGTCGCACTCTGGTGTTGAGCTTCACGGATTTCTTTCGTATCTCGTCAAGCAGATCGTCACGGGCGGGAAATACACGATCTTCGGCTATAAGGGAAAGCAGGTCCGCGATCAGATCCACAGTTACGATGTCGTACGGGCATTTGAGGAATTCATCAAGGCTCCGCGAGCGGGTGAGGTTTACAATCTTGGCGGCGGACGCGGCAACAGCGCGTCGATGATGGAGTGCATCTCGATAGTCGAGGAAATGACTGGTAAGAAGCTTGATTCGACCTACTCTGACAAGAATCGCATCGGCGACCACATCTGCTATATCAGCGATCTGACGAAGCTGAAGTCGCACTATCCGAATTGGGATATCACGAAAAGTCTGACGCAGATCTGCGAGGAGATCGTCGAAGCGGAACAAGGAAAAGCGGCAGCCGCAGCGTAGACATGTATCAGAAAAAAGATCCGAGCCGACCGACCCTATCGGTCGTGACGCCTGCTTACAACCAGGGTGAGTTTCTGCGCGACACCATCGAGAGCGTGCTGTCCCAAGATTACCCGAACATCGAGTATGTCGTTCTCGACGACGGTTCGACCGACGATACGCCGAAGATCCTTGCCGAGTACGGTGACCAGTTCGTTTGGGAGACTCAGCCGAATATGGGGCAAACCTCCACCATCAATAAAGGTTGGGCGATGACCTCGGGTGACTTCGTAACGTGGCTGAACTCGGACGATACGTTTTATTCTCCGACATCGGTAAGCGAGGCATTGCAGTATCTAATCAATGACCCCGAGATCGGCATCATCTTTGGCGATTCGATGTTTACCGAAGCCGACGGGACGGAGATAGAACCAACCCGCCCGATCAAAGACTTTACGTTTGAAAAGATGGTTTTAGGCTGTGAGAACTCTATCTCGCAGCCATCTGCGTTTATACGGCGTGAGATCGTGGAAAAGGTCGGCGACCTTGATCCGAAATATTACTACTTTATGGACTGGGATTTTTGGATGCGGGCTGGTATCTATTTCCCGATCGAACACGTGGATGCGATCTGGTCGACGTATCGCTTACATGCTGATTCGAAGACTGTTGCGCAATCAAAAAAGGCTGCTCCGGAACTCGTATACATGTACAACAAGTACTTCGATCGCGACGACATTCCGGCGGAGATCCGTTCCTTCGAAAGCGAAGCGATGATGAACATGTGCTTCACCAGCGGCGGTTATTACCTAAAGGGTGGGGATACCGAGAACGCAGCAAAGATGGCCGCAAAGGCATTCGAACACAACCCCGCCGGAAAGTACAAAGCGCGTAATTTACATAAGTATCTATATTGCCGGCTCGGAAATTCCGCCATCTATCGCAAAAGCCGCGAACTGATCCGCGGCCCACAGCCGACCTACTAATGCCCGATACGGTATCTGTTGTAATCCCGACATATAACTACGGACGGTTCATTGGTGAGGCGGTTGAGAGTGTATTGGCTCAGACGTTGCTGCCGGTGGAGGTGATCGTTGTCGATGATGGATCTACGGACGAGACCGAGGGGGTTGTTGGCTCGTTTGCTGAGCGAGGTGTGCGGTATGTTCGGCAGGAAAATGCGGGCGTCTGTGCGGCGAGGAATCGGGGAGTGGCGGAATCGAGCGGTGAGCTGATCGCGTTTCTCGATGCTGACGATATTTGGGAGCCGACTAAGCTTGAGAGGCAGGTCGCGAAGTTTGTGGAAGATCCCGAGGTCGGACTTGTTCATTGCGGCATGAGGGAGTTCGACTCTCAGACAAGTGAAACAATAACGCTTCACCTGGACGGTGGTGAAGACGGTGTCGCGGAAAATTTGCTTTTGTGGGATGGGCCGGTTGTTGTCGGGCCGGGCGGCACGATCGTGGTGCGCAGGAAGGCATTTGAAGATGTCGGTGGATTCGACCCGCGAATGAAGGTTGGCGAGGATTGGGATTTTTGTTATCGGGTGGCGCGGAAGTACAAGGTTGGATTTGTCGCGGAGCCGCTTGTTAACTATCGCAGTCATGGGGCGGCCGCGCATCACAACGTCGATAACATGGAACGCGGGATGGCGATATTTTACGAGAAAGCTTTTGATACCGAAGATGCCGACGTGCTCGCATTGAAAGATCGAGCGCTCGGGAACTATCATAAGGTGATGTCCGGCTCATATTTTCAGGCTGGCAGATTTGGAAAATTTGCATCTCACGCGGTCCGGAGTATTGTGCATCGTCCGGCGAATATTGGATATTTTCTGAGCTATCCATTGCGGAGGCTGAAATAGCCAGGTCGCTTTACATCTGTTACTTCGGCGTCGGCGAGCCGCTGGTACAGACGCAAGTGATCCCGTATCTGCGGGAGCTTGTGAAGGGCGGTCACGACTTGACGCTGTTGACGTTCGAGCCCGGTGAAGTGGATGAAAAGGCGATGCGCGATTCGCTTGCCGCTGACAGTATCGAGTGGGAATGGCTGCGGTATCACAAGCGTCCGTCGGTCCCGGCAACGCTTTACGATATTGCGAATGGCGTGCGGATGGCGGTAAAGATCGCACGGCGGAAAAAGATCGATATTTTTCACGTTCGCGGTCACATCCCGGCCCCTATCGGTGCGATCGCTAAACGGATCTGCGGCGGCAAGCTGCTGTTTGATATAAGAGGATTCTTGCCCGAAGAATACGTCGACGCGGGTATTTGGGACGAGAAAGGTACGGTCTACAAGGCCTTCAAGCGCGTCGAACGTTGGGCAATGAAGAAGGCCGACGGATTCGTCGTACTGACCGAGGCTGCACGCGATATTCTCTTTTCGGACCGTGTGTCGGACGATACAACAGCGGACGGACGGCCCTTTGAGGTGATTCCTTGTTGTGTGGATTTTTCCAGCCACCGATCGGATGGCTCGGATTCATGGCGGCAGGATATTCGAAAGAGTCTGAACCTCGAGGATCGAAAAGTGATCGTGTATGTAGGCTCGCTCGGGGGTTGGTACCTGACCGATGAGATGTTCGATTTTCTAGAATGCTTTTTGGGTGAATATCCGGAAATGCACGCGATGATCCTGACACAGCGGGACCAGAATAAAGTCATCTCGCAACTAAAGGCGAGAGGCTTTGTCGAAGATCAGTTCACCGTCAAAGGAGTTCCGCCAAGCGAGGTGGCCAAATACCTGGCCGCGGCCGATGTGTCGATCTCCTTCATTAAGAATTGCTACTCCAAAAAGTCTTCCTCGCCGACAAAGATCGCCGAATATTTGGCGGCAGGACTCCCGATCATTTCTAATTCGGGGATAGGCGATCTCGATGAAGTGATCACCTCAAACCAAGTGGGAGCTTTGGTTCGCGATTTCTCGTCCGAAAGCTATCGGGAAGCGATACGGGCCGTCTCCGCCTTGACGGAGGTCAGAAGCCGTTGCGTGGCGGTCGCGAACCGCGAGTTTGACCTAACAAATGTAGGTGGAGCCAAGTATCGTCGCCTCTACAAGCGACTTGTAAGCTAAGAATGAACCTGATCGATCTTTGGAAAGAAAAACTCCGGCTGGGTGAAATTCGATTCGATGCGGACCCTCTCGTGATCGGGCCGAGTTCGGGCAGCGGGTCGGATTGGGGCACCGTATATTACAGCGAGGTCCGCGAAAGCTATAAATCTCAGGTTTCGATCGAGCCAAAGACTTCATTCGATCTGGAGCTCATGGCAAAGCTACATCTAGCCGACCATCGAGGGTTGGTGATCGCCGCGAATCCAAACAGTCTGTTTGAGGGGCATCTTGTTATCTACCCAAAGCAAAAATCACCGGAGCTTTCCAAACAAGACC
>DAIOWA010000086.1:0-8438 GCA_036758705.1 Pyrinomonadaceae bacterium
CGCGGGGCGGTGTTAATTGGGTCTCATGGCGGACGACGCGTGACGATGTGGGCAATTCGATCCCGCGGCCGGACTTTCGGCCAGATCCGCGGCTGCCGAAGTGGTACAACCGCATCGGCTACTACGACTATTCGGGCAGCGGATACGACCGCGGCCACATGGTCCCGAGCGCCGATAGATTTGCGAATCCGCGGTTGAACGAAGAGACGTTTATGATGTCGAACATCGTGCCGCAGACAGGTGCATTGAATCAGTTTCCGTGGAATGATTTTGAGATGTACGTTCGGTCACAGGCCTGGAAAAAGCTCGACGTTTATCAGATCGCGGGCTGCTATGGCGATGCCGGGTGGTTGAAACACAAGATCACCGTTCCGACGAACTGCTGGAAGATCGCGATGATAATGCCTCGCGGCCGAACGCCCGATAAGCTCGACGAACGCACACGAATCCTCGCGGTCGATATGCCGAACATTGAACGGATCGATAACGAAAAATGGCAGAGATATCAGACGACCATCCGCGAGATCGAACAGCGCACCGGACTGAACATCTTTGCGGACAGGCCTCAGCAGCTTCAGGATACGATCGAAACACGGAAGGAAATGGTTAGTCGATGATCATTTTCTTCATCCTGTTCTTCTTGTTCTGTGGTTAACAAAACCAGAACCACAGAACAAGATGAATAGGAAGAATAAGACGAAAAGGACGTTTTGAGTTGAAACCTGTCTCGATCAGCCGTCGTAGTTAGCCGCATGAAACTCTTAACCGTTGCTCTCTTCATTGCCGTATCGGCGATCTCGATCTTGGCTCAGCCTCAAGCGACGACGACTGCCGCACCTGCTGTTAAGGCAGCGAATCCCGCCGATGTCGGTTCGCTCGACGCGATAATGAAGGCTGTTTACGATGTCATCTCGGGTGATGCGGGCCAGAAGCGTGATTGGGACCGTTTCCGCACGCTGTTTCATCCGGACGCGAAGCTGATCCCGACAGGCAAGAACGCGCAGACCGGTGTGATCGTCGCACGGTTTCTGTCGCCTGAGGATTACATTCAACGGGCCGGGGCGAACCTTGAGAAAATGGGATTTCACGAACGCGAACTGGCTCGGAAAATCGATCAATACGGGAACATCGCCCAGGTATTTTCGACCTACGTATCGTTTCATAAAAAGGACGACAAAGAACCGTTTATGCGCGGGATCAATAGTTTTCAGCTGCTGAACGACGGGAAACGCTGGTGGGTAGTGAACATCTACTGGCAGGCCGAAACGGCGGATAATCCCATCCCTGCGAAGTATCTCAATTAGCCTTCCTCTTTGCGATATTGACTGGCGTATGTTTCTTTTCGCTGACGGCTATGACGAACGAGCCGTCAGCGGAATATGCAACCGCCTCGCCAACCGCTCTTTCACCGAGATCGACCCGCTGCGTCTTTTGCTTCCAGATCTCGTCGAAGTCTTTCGCCCCAACGGGCAAAACCAATTCGTAACCCGCAAAGTAGTCACACAAGATAACTCGCTTGCCGTCGGACGAAATGTCGCCGCCGGTTATCACGCCGTTCGGGATAGCCGGAACGGTGATCTCGCCGACAGGAGCTAAAACCTGCGTTTCGCCCTCGAATTTCGGCGTGAATTTATAGATGTGTGAAGGTTCGCTTTTCGACTTGGTAAGGACGTAGACCTCGCCATTCTTCGGATCGGCCAACAGAGCCTCGGCGTCCTGCTTTTCGTCCGGGTAGGTGATGTAAGAAACGGTCGCGTTTGCCGATGTCAGAGGAGACTTTGCAGTTGAAGAAGTTGCTTCGGGTGTTGTCTTCGGTTCTTCGACCCGATATACGGCGATCCGCTCGTGTTTATGATCGTTATCGCCGGTTTCGCCGATAAGGACATAGCATTTATCTCCGCTCTTGATCGCCTCGATATCCTCCCAATCGCGGTTCGCCGCGTTCCCGACCTTCCACACGCCGAGATGTTTGCCCTTTGAGTCGATCGCATACAGCAATGCGTCGTCACCGGAATCGTTATGCGTCCAGAAGACGTCGGCCTGACATTTCGACGCGGCAATGCCGCTCGCCTCCTTTAGGTCAGGCGATTCCAACTTTCCGGATACGACCGGTTTCTCGTACGGAGAGTCCGATTCAGCCGCTCCGCTTGTCGATGACAAACTGCAGCCCGCCGATGCGAGCGCTAAAATGACAAACGCGGCAATTTTGGTTATATTCGTGTTCGGCAGCGACCGCATGCGTTTAATTCTAACGCGGACTGCATCGCCAACAAACACACAACTTTCATCGAAGTTCGCTCGTAGTTTATTGTTGAATTGATGTCAGCAGTTCCAAAAACCATTTACAACGCGGACCAGTATCTCGCTCTGGAAGAAGGCGCTGAGTACCGGAGCCAATTCTATTTTGGCGAGATCTTTGCGATGGCGGGAGCTAGCCGGCGGCATAATATTGTTGCGACAAACGTGACCTCAAGCATTCACTCGCAGCTTAAGGGTCGAAGATGTGAGGTTTATCAGAACGATATGAGGGTAAAGGTCCATCCGGATTTTTACACCTATCCTGACATCGTCGTTGTTTGCGGCGAGCCGGAGATCGAACGAAAGTACGGCGAGAACCTGTTGAACCCAACGGTGCTGGTCGAAGTTCTTTCGCCGTCGACCGAGAAGTTCGACCGCGGAGATAAATTCAGGTTCTACCGAATAATGCAGTCGCTAAGGGAATACGTAATTGTTTCCCAAGACCGCGTGAACGTCGAGCATTACTTTCGCCAGGAAGACAACTCCTGGTTATTCACGGCTATCAATGATGTTGATGCCGTGCTTGAACTGCCGTCCGTAAGTTGTATTTTGAAGCTAGGTGATATTTACGAAAAGGTTGATCTCAGCGAGGAGACCTTCGACTAGACGATGATCGTAGGGACTGAATGGCTGATAGAAGCAACGGGATGCGAGGCCGAAAGGCTGCGTGACGAGGCCGTGCTTCGCTCTGTTTTCGATTCGATCATTTCCGACCTCGGGCTGAAGGCGATCGGCTCGATCTGGCATACGTTTCCTGGTGAGGGCGGCGTGACCGGCCTTGTCGCGCTGACGGAATCGCACCTCGCCTGCCATACATATCCCGAACACGGCACCGCGACTTTCAATCTTTACTGCTGCCGGACGCGTCCGGAATGGGACTGGGAAGGTCGGTTGAAGGCTTTCTTGAATGCCGCAGATGTGAACGTTACGAAGATAGAACGAGGTTCTTCAGCGACCGAAAATTTGAGATCTGAAATTCGAGATTTGAAATTGGCCGTCGGAGGTGACGTATAGCGGTACTCGCCGCCAATTGTCCTTCGTGTGCCGGCCCGGTTGAGTTTCAGTCGGGTTCGACGATCGTACTCGTGTGCCCCTATTGCCGCTCGGCCCTGGCCAGGACGGATCGGGGGCTGGCGGACCTTGGCAAGGTTGCGGAGATCGCGGAATCGGAATCGCCGCTGAAGCTGGGGCTGAAGGGCGAGTTCAAAGGGACGCGATTTGAACTCACGGGCCGTGCACAGCTCAGGCA
This sequence comes from Pyrinomonadaceae bacterium, assembly GCA_036758705.1. Classification (GTDB taxonomy): domain Bacteria; phylum Acidobacteriota; class Blastocatellia; order Pyrinomonadales; family Pyrinomonadaceae; genus OLB17. The sequence continues at coordinate 3,548 of DAIOWA010000086.1, forward strand.
TCAGGCGGGCGGATATTGGGACGAGTGGTACGCGACGTTTTCGAACGGTTGGGTCGGCTGGCTTGCTGAGGCTCAAGGCCGATTCTATCTGACGTTCTATCAGCCGCTTCCGCAGGGCGTTACTCTCCCGAGTTACGAAGGGCTGCAGCTTGGTCAGTTCGTAAACGAGATCCCGAGCCAGACGCCGCTGATGGTCCAGGAGAAAGGCGTCGCGACCTCGGTAGCGGCCGACGGGGAGATCCCTTATAAACTCACCCCGAACGAGGAATCGCAGTTCGCCGATCTTGCCGGCAAGAACAACGCGTTTGCGACGATCGACTACAGTATGTCGCCGCCGTGGGTATTCGTCGGCCAGCAAGTTACGCTGGAAGAGATCGGCCTGGGCGATGCGAAGTCCGCCAAACGCGAGGCTCGACAAGTTTCCGCGGTCGGCATGGGATGCCCGAATTGCGGCGGCCCGTTGAACCTGGTCGCCCCCGATAAGGCGGAGCGTGTCACCTGTCCGAACTGCGATTCGCTGCTCGACGTCAATCAGGGAAATCTTTCGTACCTTCACGCGCTAACGCCTGCTAAGGATGCTCCGGCATTCGTGCTCCCGATCGGAGCCGAAGGGACATTCATGGGCGGCGAGGTGAAGTTCAAGATCATCGGTGCGGTCGACCGCAGCGTTACGTTCGACGGCATCAAGTATCACTGGCACGAATATCTGCTCTACAACCCGATGGTCGGGTTCCGCTGGCTGGTGCACTCCGACAATCATTGGAATTTCGTCGAGCCGGTCAATCCCGCCGAGGTCGCGAGCACGACAATGTTTCAGACGGGCTCGACCGTTAGCTACAATGGCCGCAGCTACAAGATCTTTCAGGATGCTCCGGCGACGGTCGAATACGTCAAGGGTGAGTTTTATTGGCGTGTCGAGCAGGGCGAGCGGGTAAGAGCGGTCGATTTCATCTCGGCGCCGTATATGCTCTCGCAGGAGATGACGGCCAACGAGGTGAACTGGTCATTAGGAACCTATATGACCAATGCCGATGTCGAGAAGGCGTTCGGCATTTCGGACCTGCCGAAACCTTGGGGCGTTGCTCCGAATCAGCCGTTCACCGGATCGTTCTATTACACGTGGGGTGCGTTGCCGCTGCTGCTTCTCGGGTTTGTCGCTATCGTCATGGCGGTAGTTGCGGGCGGTTTCGGGCCGCCGGCGTTGTCGCAGCAGATCACGCTTCCCGCGATGCCGAACGCCCAGGCTCCGCAGACGGTATTCAGTCTGCCGTTCGACATTAAAGGCAATCGCAATGTGCGCATTACAGCGAATGCCGCCGTTAGTAATGCATGGGCCGACCTCGACGTCGATCTGATCAACGATCAGAGCCAGGAAGTTGAATCGGTCAACGTGCCGATCGAGTATTACAGCGGAACCGACAGCGACGGAGCCTGGACGGAAGGTTCGCAGGAAACGGACGCGACACTGTCGGCGCTTCCCGCGGGCAAATACACGCTCCGCGTCGAAGGCACGTGGCAGAACTGGCAGCAGCCGATCGCCGTTAATGTGAAGGTCGAGCAGGGGGTGAATCGCGGCGTCAATTTCTGCTGCGCACTCGTCGCACTTGCGATCGTGCCGCTGTTTGGGTTGATACGAAAGTGGAGCTTTGAGGCTTCGCGTTGGAAGGACAGTATGTTCGGGGCGACGGCGGGCTCAGACGACGACGAATAGTTATGATGAAGATCCTATACGCATTATTTGCCGGCGGCGTCCTGCTGATGTATTCGACCGCCGCCTGGTTCGGCTGGGAACTCGCGAATTCAGGCAGTAAATCGCGGCTCGGCGTGCCGTTCATCTATACCGGATTTCGTGGAGGAAAGTAAATGTTGATGCATACGTTCGGAATGATCGTAAAGGTCGATCAGCTGCTGGAAGTTTTGGTCACAACGCTGATATTCGTCTTTATCGGCTTGGTGATATTCTCGATCGCGTACGGCGTGCTGAGTTTTATGTATCCGATTAAGAAAGAGATCGAAGAAGACCAGAACACCGCGCTCGGCATCGTCATCGGGTCGATAATGATCGGCCTTGCGATGATCATCTCGGCCGCTATTCAGGGTAACTAAGGGCTCCATATCAGAACCGGGAGCGGTTGCGACCGGGGTTGCGTTACCGTGAGAATTTTGGTAACTGAACCCAGTCGCCGCCGCTCCCGGTTCTGATTTTCTCGCCATGAAGACTCCGCTTTTATTTCTCAATGTCGTCATCATCGCGACCTGCGGCTTGATCTATGAGCTACTCGCGGCGACCGTTTCGAGCTATGTTCTTGGTGACTCCGTCACGCAGTTTTCGCTGATCATCGGCATCTACCTTTCGGCGATGGGTGTCGGGTCGTACCTCTCGCGATTCATCGACAAGAACGTCGCCGAGAAGTTTATCGATATCGAACTCGCGGTTGCTATCGTTGGCGGATTTTCTGCTCCGCTCCTATTTCTCTCGTTCGCATACGTCTCTTACTTCAGCATCATCCTTTTCACAATGGTCTTTGTGATCGGCACACTTGTCGGGCTGGAGATCCCGCTGCTGATGCGGATCTTGAAGGACGAGCTGGATTTCAAAGAACTCGTCTCACGCGTACTCGCACTGGATTACGTCGGGGCCCTTGTCGCGTCACTGTTGTTCCCGATCCTGCTTGTACCCAAGCTCGGGCTAAATCGAACGTCACTTCTCTTCGGCATGCTCAACGCTGCGGTCGGCATCTGGGCAACCTGGCTGTTGGAACCGCTGGTAAAGAATCGGACACTGCTGATACTCCGCGTCAAAGGTGCGATCGTTGTCGTGGTCCTCACGATCGGGTTCATTAAAGCCGACAGCCTGACGACGCTCGCCGAGGACGGGTTGTTCATGGACAACATCGTCTACGCGAAAAGCTCGCCGTATCAGCGGATCGTCGTAACGAAAGGCAAGACCGGCCACGCCCTGTTTTTGAACGGCAATCTTCAGTTCAACTCGTTCGACGAATATCGCTATCACGAAGCGCTCGTCCATCCGGCGTTCGCGGCATTCGACGGCAAGCCAAAACGTGTGCTCGTGCTCGGCGGCGGCGACGGTTTGGCGTTGCGCGAGATCTTGAAATATAAATCCGTCGAAGCCGTCCAACTGGTCGATCTCGACCCGATGATGACCGGCCTCTCAAAAGCATTTCCGCCGCTCGACGAACTCAACCATCACTCGTTCGATGACCCTCGCGTGAAGGTAACCAATGGCGATGCATTCGTCTGGCTCGACCGCACCGAGATCGAACCCTTCGACATCGCGATCGTCGATTTCCCCGATCCGAACAACTTCGCCCTCGGCAAACTCTATTCGACACGCTTCTACAGCCTTCTCAAAAAGAAACTCCAGCCGAACGCGGCGGTCGTGATCCAATGCACGTCTCCACTGATCGCCCGTCGAGCCTATTGGTCCATCATCAAAACTCTGGAAGCGTCCGGATTCGAAGTGAAACCATATGCGACAACAGTCCCGAGCTTCGGCATCTGGGGATACGCATTGGCGAAGATGCAGCCATTCGAAACGCCAAAGGAACCGCCCGCCGGCATTGAATTGAAATTTCTTAGTGCTGAATCCTTTCCGACAATGTTCGAACTTTCGAAGGATCTACTCGCTCCGGATGGCGAGATCGAAATCAATCGGCTAGACAATCAGGCGCTTGTTCGGTATTACGAGACAGAGTGGAGACGGTTTGAATAGTTTCAATGGATGCTCTTCGGAATAAGTGATAAGGGAGAAGTGATATGTCGGATCCTTTGAAAGAGAAAGCATTTGCATTTGCTGTAAGGGTTGTTAGGCTGGCCGAATATCTTCAGAAGGAGAAGAAGGAGTTCATCCTGTCCAAAAAGATATCGGACTCAGGAGTTAATGTCGGCCTATTTATTGAAGAAGCCCGACAGGGTGACGATCGGAATGAGTTTCGACTGAAGTATTCCGTAGCCAACAAAGAAGCCTTCAAAAGCAACTATCTGCTTCACGTAATTCACGGCAGCGGATACATTACCGAAGATCAATTCAACTCGCTTCTCTTCGACTGTGAAGAGTTGCAAAAGATGCTCAGCTCCGCGCTGAAAACAGTCGGACGCCCATCCACGACTTAGCACTTACAACTTCTCACTTATTTCGGATGAACCTTTCGAGGAGAGAATTGCTCAGTATGTTCCTAGGTGCGCCGTTCGCATTCGCGGCGTGTCGGGATAATTCCGTGCGCCGATTTCCGGATGGTGAGATCGTCGGGCAGAGCGTAAGCCTGGGGCATGTGCTGCGGGAAAATCGCGCCTTCGAAGTTCCGGCGGATAGGTGGACGAATGTAAAGGTCGCGATAGTTGGTGGTGGGATTGCGGGATTGTCGGCGGCGTGGAAATTGTCTAAGAGTGGGTTCAATGATTTCGTCGTGCTCGAACTCGAAAAGGAAGCCGGCGGAACGTCGATCTCGCGAGCCGGACAGCCGGTTGGCCATCCGTGGGGAGCGCATTATCTGCCAGTTCCGTTTCAGGAAAATACGGAACTGATCTCGCTACTCGATGAGATGTCATTGACCGATGGCAGGGCGGCGGATGGTTCGGTTGTTATTAAGGAACAGTATCTATGTCGCGATCCGGAGGAGCGGGTTTTCTATAAGGGCCGATGGTATGACGGTTTGTATCTTCACGTCGGCGAGAGTGAGGAAGACAAGCGGCAGTTTGCCGAGTTTCAGAAGCATATCGACGGATGGGTGAACTGGCGCGATGCAAAAGGCCGGCGGGCGTTTGTTGTTCCTTCCGCGCATTGTTCGGATGATGCGGAGGTTACTGTTCTCGACAAGATCTCGTTCGCTGATTGGCTGGCTCAAAATGGGTTCAATTCAGAAAGGCTCAT
>DAIOWA010000087.1:0-8437 GCA_036758705.1 Pyrinomonadaceae bacterium
TCGATCGGCAGAGTAGAACCACCCGCTACGGCAGGTGGTACTGGCATAGGCCGCCGTACCTTGCCGAGACGGATCGCTTCGGCATCGCAGACGACGGTTCGGATCTTGCGGGACATTCGGTCGGCCAATCTCTGGTTGTAGCTGCCGAGGATGACGTTCATCGACGGATCCTGCTGCATCCGCCAGGCGGTGTAGCGGACTGAGACGAGTTCGCTCTTGCCGTGACGCGGCGGGAGGAAGATCATCAGCCGCCTGCAGTCGCCCTCAGTCACTTTCTTTAATTGTTCGATAATCACCTGCTGATGTTTCCAGTCCCACGTCATCGTCGGCGACACGCGCTTGAGCCATTTGTGGAAGTCGGGCTTTTCCGGTTCAGCAGAAATTGAAACAGGATGAAGAGGATGAACAGGATGGGTTTGATCGTTGGAGTCGATCGGTTCCGGATGACATTTACCGTTAGCCAGGGCACACTCGCTACTGCTCGTGTTTCCGTATTCGGCATCCTGTTTATCCTGTGCATCCTGTTTGAATGACTTGTGCCAATCGAAGCGGGCGATCCAGCCGGGTTGTTGGCCGCGAGAATAGAGATTGCGGCGGTGGAAGGATGGGTATCCGAGGGCTCGCATTTCACGTTCGATGCGGACGGCGTTCTTGCCTCGGAAATAGACGAACAGGACGTAGCAGGCAAACAGTGCGGGGTTGTCTCGGAGGGCTTCGGCGGGGTTGAACATAGCTCTTCACACGCATCTTATGCGCGGATGTCGAGCTTACGTCCGTTCGCTTTCAATTGAAATAGCAACTTGTGAGAAAAACGCAAGACGTGAGATAAACGCGATTTGGATGATTTGAAAGATATGAAAGGTGTGGTTTTTATCTTCAGTGAATAGTGGTTAGTGACAAGCTGATAGTGAAGACCTATCCACTAATCACTATCCACTGAAGAAAAGAGTACAAGAGTTGGACGGGCCGGCTCTTTCTTAAACTACTGAACCCAGTCGCTATCGCTCCCGGTTCTGACTTACGGCAGCGACTTCGGAACGTCGTCTACCTTGATCTTCATTTCTTTGGCGAGATTTTTCCACTTGCCTTTCTTGTCCTGGAAGTAGACATAGGCGAGGTCGATGCCTTCGCCATTCACTTTTACTTCCCAATACGGCTTACTGTCGGCTACCGCGACGGCTTCGACGGCCGAGATGTCCTCAACCTTATCACCCTTGTCGTCGCACGGAGCGCAGTAATGACGGATCTGCTTCTTGTCCTTAAGAAATGCCGCCGCCTTCTCGGCCTGCTCCTTGGTAATGTACGCCGCCTGATCGGCAAGCGCGGTTATGGCGAAGAGAGTGAGGATGATCGCGAGTAGTGTGAGTTTTAGTTTCATAATTCTATTTGAACGTTCTGCGAATTGGCTTTTGCAATGAGCACTAGATCTCCATCATCAAAACCAGTCGTTATGGCGTGAGCTCGAGCAAGAAATGACCTCTGAAACGTTTCGGTCGCTGTAAATTCGATCAGTTGGATTCGAATTTTTTCAAGTGCCCGTTCCCACGAAAGGTTTCCAAAGTCGTGTGGAGGCAGCGGCAAATATTTATTTGCAGGTTCGAAATCAACATTCGTAGCCCAATCCGGATCTAGTTTGTCGTACTCGTTGGACCCGATCAGATAGATCGAGTAGCCCTCTTCAGTTTCAAAGAGTCCAAAGTTGAACGCAAGAACTGTGCGATCGGGAGCCTCGGATTCGCAAATTTCATGCAGCCAACTTTGTAGGTTCATCTAGTTCGAATACTAGCACAAAGAAAAATGGCCAGTTGCCGACGCAAACTGACCATTCTAATCACCAGACACTCACGCGATGAATCGCGCACTCTGAACGGTTACATATGGATCGTTAGGTCGCTTCGGGGCAATTAGAGCTTGTCGTATTCTTCCGGTTCCACATCAGGTGCGTTTGCGAGCAATTCGCGCATTTTTGCCCAACTGCCACGGCTTGCGCGTTCCTCGAAGGATCGAGCCGTATCCCAACTCGACAGTTGGCCAGAAAGGGCAATTGCCAGAAACTGGTCGAGGGTCAGACCTTCCCTTTCCGCCATTGTTCTAGCACGGCGTAGCAAAGCATCCGGAAGTTCGGCACTGATAGTAGTCATAACTGGCCAACCACGTCGAGAAAATCTCTCGGCGTTATCAATTTTATGCCAAAATCAGCGGCCGAAGCAAAATCTTTTGGGTTATAGGTGATCAGGTATTCGGCCCCTGCTCTGACCGCAAGCTCAAGGACAAATGCATCATCAGGATCTTTAGCTAGAACCCTCCAGAGGAAAAATATCTCATACTTCTTGGCAATCGAAGATATGTTATCGATCGCGCTGTCCACGCCTTCGTGTGAAATGAAGGGAATCATCTCTGTGCGTTTGAGCACTTCTTCATATTCGAACAACAAAGGTGTTGAGACGGCGACCTCGAATCGTGAGTCGTCAAGGTCCATCATTAAACGATTTGCCGCGCCTCGCTTTGAGCGAAACGCGGCAACCAATACGTTGGTGTCAATGACGATCTTGATCGGCTTTGCCATTACATATGGATCGTTAGGTCGTGGACGCCTTCGGCGGCTTCCATGACGGATTCCGAGACGGTCGGGTGGGCGTGGATGACACGTCCGAGTTCGTCGGCGGTGGTTTCGAGGGCCATGGCGACGCAGGCTTCGGCTAGCAGCTCGGTGGCGTGGGGGCCGATGATGTGGACGCCGAGGACCTCGTCGTATTTCTTGTCGGCGACGATCTTGACGAAGCCGTCAGTCTCGCCGAGGATGCGTGCTTTGCCCGATGCCGAGAACGGGAACTTGCCGATCTTAACGTCATAACCCGCTTCCTTGGCTTTCGCATCGGTCAGGCCGACCGATGCGACTTCGGGGTCGCAGTAGGTGCAGTTCGGTACGAGGTTGTGCTTGATCGGCTGGACCTTTTTGCCGGCGATCTTCTCGACGACGAGGATGCCCTCTTTCGACGCGAGGTGGGCGAGTTGGGCGGTCGCGACGACGTCGCCGATCGCGTAGATGCCCGGCTCGGCGGTCTCGTAATATTCGTTCACCTCGACGGTGCCGCGTTGCGAAACCTTCACCTTGGTGTTTTCGAGTCCGAGCTTTTCGAGATACGGCATACGGCCGACGGCGACGAGAAGCATCTCGGCTTCGAGCGTGACGGTCTCGCCCTTGGCGTTTTTGCCGGAGACCTTGACGCTCTTCTTGCCTTTCTCGAGCTTGTCGAGCTTGAGGCCGGTCTCGACCTTCATCCCGGATTTCTTGAATGCTCGCTGCAGCTCCTTCGAAACCTCGGCATCTTCGAGCGGGACGATGCGGTCGAGCAATTCGACCAGTGTTACGTCGGTGCCGAAGCGGTGATAGACGCTCGCGAACTCGGATCCCACGGCGCCGGAGCCCATTACGACGAGCGATTTCGGAACGCTGGTGAGTTCGAGGATGTGATCGGAATTGACGACCTGCTTGCCGTCGGTCTCGAAGCCGGGGATCGGCCGCACGACGGATCCGGTGGCGATGATGATGTTCTTGGTGTCGATCGTCTCTTTCTTGCCGCCGCCGAGATCGACCTCGACCTTGCCTTTGCCCGCGATCTTGCCGAAGCCGTTGAAGACCGTTACCTTGTTCTTCTTCATCAGGTAGGTCACGCCGGCGCTATTTTTCGAGACGACGTCGGACTTGTACTTCTGAACGGCCGTCCAGTCGTATGAAAGGCCTTCGACCTTCAGGCCGAAGTTTTCGAAGTGCGATGCTTTGTCGTAGAGGTGAGCCGCGTTCAGAAGCGCTTTGGTCGGGATGCAACCGCGCAGGCCGCAGGTGCCGCCGAGCCGGGCGTCTTTTTCCTTTTCTACGATAGCGACCTTCAATCCGAGCTGACCCGCTCGAACAGCGGCGACATATCCGCCGGGACCCGATCCGATGATACAAACGTCAAATTGTTCTGCCAATGCTTTACCCTCGTTAGTTAGAAATATCAAAAAGAAGCGAAACTATGATTATAGAAGTTTGCCGGTTGGTAAGCCAGTGACCTAGGTTACCTTGCCTTGTGCCGTGTTTGAATTAGAATTTATAAACGAAATAGACGAAACGCACGAAATAATATGGACCATTCGAAAGAGTTTCTTGAGCTTGTAAATGAAGTAATGCCGAGGGTTAGGGAGGTTTCGGTGGCGGAGGCGATCGAACGGCAGGGGAATGGAGCGACGCTGATCGACGTTCGCGAGGATAGCGAGTGGAGCATGGGATATGCTCGCGGGGCGATCCATCTGGGCCGTGGGGTGATCGAGCGCGATGTAGTACATCAGATCCCGGACAAGGATGCGGAGTTGATCCTGTACTGCGGCGGCGGTTTTCGGTCGGCTCTGGCGGCGGATAATCTGCAGAAGATGGGATATAAGAATGTGCTGTCGATGGCCGGCGGTTGGACGGCGTGGAAGGAAGCGGGTGCTCCGACGGGTATGGACATTCCGTTCTAGCTTCGGAATAAGTGAAAAGTGAAGACAATGACTGACGAAAAGGAAGCGATAAGGGCGCGGCAAAGGGAATTGGCTAGCGAGTTCGCTAGTCGCGGTGATGCGACGGGCTGGTTCGAGGAGGTCTATAAGGCGGCGGCGGGAGACAATCAAAAGGTCTCCTGGGCCGATCTTGAACCGAACCGGTACCTTCAAGCGTGGGCGGAGCGAACGGGCCTGAAAGGCGATGGTCGGAAGGCTCTTGTGGTCGGGTGCGGGCTTGGGGATGACGCCGTTTATCTGGATGATCTGGGATTCGATGTGACGGCGTTCGACATATCGCCGACGGCGATCGAGTGGGCTCGGCGGTTACACGCAGATCGGGATATTGTTTTTGAGGCGATGGACCTGTTTGATGTGCCGGTCGAATGGAAGAACCCCGGCGGATTCGAATTTGTGCTTGAGGTGTATACGATACAGCCGCTTCCTCTCGAAATCCGGCCGAAAGTTATTGATGGAATCGCGGCGTTTGCGGCTCCGGGTGGAGAGTTGGTCGTCGTAACACGCGGCCGCGAAGACAATGAGGAGACAGATCAGTTGCCGTGGCCTCTTTCGCGGCAAGACCTGAAACGGTTTGAGGAAAACGGCCTCGTTCAGCGACATTTCGAGATTCAGGACGGCGACGAGGATGATCCGATGCCAAGATTTGTCGCCGTCTATAGCAGGCCGAACAGTTGAGTTTCAGGCGGAGATCGAGGAGGTGGAAATGAAAGCATTTTTTATTGGGATTGGTTTGTTGGCATTGGTACTCGGTGGATGTACCCAAGCGCCTACGCGTAAAGTTGATGCACCTCCGATATCCGCAAAATCGGGGATATCAGAGATGGCGCCAGCACAGGTTCAGACCGGCACGGCGGCAGCCTATTCGCAGTTTGTCGATGTTCGAACCCCTGAGGAGTATGCGGCGGGACATGCCTACCGCGCGGTGAATATCCCGCTTGACGTACTGTCGGAAAAGCTCGGAAGACTTGAGAAGAATGAGCCAGTGTATATCATCTGCCGAACCGACAATCGTTCCCGACAGGCTGCGAAGATCCTTGCGGACGCGGGATACGGACAGGTCGTGGTTGTGACCGGCGGTACGGATGCGTGGCAGGCGGCGGGGTTGCCGATGGAGAAATAGGCCAAAATTCTTACAGTTCCTTTTGGGCGAGTTTTGCCCATTGGCCGAGTTGGCGGCTGCGGAAGTGGGGTGACGTTTTTGCGGACTGGATGGCGGATTCGAAGATCTCTCGGGCCCGCTCGTTCTCGCCTTTTGCGTTCAGCAGTTTTCCGAAATAGTACAGGCCTTCCGGGTCGACGTTGCGGCGGGTGACGAACTTGTCGAGCGGCTCGTAAGCCTCGTCGAGCATTCTGGCGTCGAGGTACGTCGCCCCGATCTCTCGCCAGATCTCGCTGAGGCGGAACTTGTCGTCCTGCTCGACGACGATCGAGAAATAGTCGAGCGCCTTTTGCAGGTCTTTATGCCGGCGGGCGATGCGGCCGAGTTCGTAGTTGGCGTCGATCTCTGTTTTATCGATCGCAACGGCTTTGGTGAAATGTTCGAGCGCACGTGATTCTTGATGACGCTCGAGATAGATGATGCCGAGTTGGACATGGGCGTCGGCGTCTTTCGGATTGACGGTTGCGTTTTGGAGGAATCGATTCAGGTTCTGCCGCTGGCGGAATGAATTGCCGAATCCGCGGACCTCGCCGCCGAGATATCCGCCGAAGTAGAAGAATGCCATCAGCAGGAGGAAAGGCGACAGCAGCCAGGGCCCGACGTATTGCATAACGTACATCGCGAGTGGGAATGCGAGCCATGACAAGGCGACCGCAGGAAGTGCGACGCCGTAGTTTGTGCCGAAGACGGTGCGGATCGCGAACAGCATTAGGATGCCGAAGATCGCACCGCTTGCAACCCATAGCGAGAACCAGACCATCGGGTCGAGTTCGCTTCCGAACAATGCAACGCCCGCGACCGCAAACGGCAGATGGGCGGCGGACCATGCGAGCAGCGTGCAGGTCGCTATCACTGCATAGTCGCGACGCAAGAGTAATCCGAAGCTCGCGAACCCGCCGAAGAGCGAGACGAAAAGGATCACTGCCGGAACGTAGAAGAGCGAGATCGAGAGTACAGGGCGATAGAACGCGGTCGGGTCGAACGAGAAGAAGCTGAAGAAGCGGTCTCCGACTACGGGGACGGTACGCTTGTTCCGCAATGCTTCCTGATACTTTTGCATCGCGTCTGCCTGATATTTTTCGGCGAGGTCCGGGTCGACGTCTGCGTGGATCATATCGCCGTAGTAATCCGCGACGGACGGAACGTGATACGCCGCATCGAGCTTTGCGTTGACAGTCGCAAAGAACAGAATGCCGACGACGAGTGCGATACCTGCCGCGATCAGCCAACTCCCGCGATCCATTATCTCGCTGAACGCGAAGGCGGGTTTGACGTAAATGAGGAAGAGAAGCTTGAGGGTTTCCATACTGGAAAATGGCTGAATAAGCGTAAATGCTAGGTCAGAAATTTGTCAAGATACTGCAAACGGACCTTAGGCTCGTGGTAAAATACGAATATGAGCTTGTCTGAGATATTGGAAGCCGTTTCGAAGTTGACGCCGGACGAGAAAGCTCAGCTCGCGAAAGCAATGGATATTGCCGCTGAAACTGACGCGAACGAAGATCTTGTGCGACGACAGGACGAGCTTAACAGGGAGCTTTTGGCGGAAGGGTGGATAAAACGTCTTCCTGACAGAAGCGTGAAACCTCGCCAAACCAAGCGGATTAAGATCGAAGGAAAGCCTCTCTCGGAGACGGTCATTGAGGAACGCCGTTGATGCGGACGGTCTTTCTCGACACGAGCGCTCTCGTGAAACGATATGTTGACGAGGTCGGATCTGAATGGGTTTCGGACCTTTTTCAGAAGCGCGAAGACTCATTCTATATAGCCGAATTGACGCTTGTTGAATTTACTTCCGCCGTTCTCCGGCGGATCAGACCGGTCGAGGCTGCTCAGAGGATTCTGAATGATTTCGAGTTCCACCTCTTCAGCGACCTGATCGTACTGGACATAACTTCTGATCTAATCCAGGATGCTCAATCGATAGTTCGCCGACATCGACTCAGGGCTTACGATGCTGTACAACTCGCGACAGCCGAAGAATTGGATCGACGCGAACGGGCTCGTAGTTTGCCCGGAGTCATCCTGGTTTCAGCTGATAACGAAATGCTAGAAACTGCCAGGGCCAATGGTTTAGACACCGAAAATCCTAACGATCATAAATAAACCGAAAAGCGATGACACCAGAAAAATCACTTAAGACACGTATTGAAACGGATTCGATGGGCGAGATCGAGGTGCCGGCGGATGTTTATTGGGGAGCGCAGACGCAGCGTTCGTTGAAGCATTTCAACATCGGTTTCGATGTGATGCCGCGTGAGGTGATCCGGGCGTTGGGGATCTTGAAGAAGGCGGCGGCGATAGTTAATAACGACCTAGGCAAACTGGACGGCGACAAACTGAAGTTTATCGTACAAGCGGCGGATGAGGTGATCGATGGTAAACTCGACGCTCATTTTCCGCTGCGGGTATGGCAGACGGGTTCGGGCACGCAGACGAACATGAACGCCAACGAGGTCATCTCGAACCGTGCGATCGAGATCGCGGGCGGCGAGATGGGCTCGAAGTCGCCGGTGCATCCGAACGACGATGTGAACAAGTCGCAGTCGTCGAACGATACATTCCCGACGGCGATGTACATCGCGGCTGCTGAGCGAATGACCGCACTGATCCCGGAAGTGCAGAAAGTGAGCGACGCGATCAAGGCGAAGGCGAAGGAGTTTGAAGGCGTCGTGAAGATCGGGCGGACGCATCTGCAGGATGCGACGCCGGTGCTTGTTTCACAGGAGTTTAACG
>DAIOWA010000088.1:0-8362 GCA_036758705.1 Pyrinomonadaceae bacterium
TCGGCAATATGCTGTTCCTCTGGATATTCGGCGATAACCTTGAGAATTTGCTTGGCCATCTTCGCTTTGCGATCTTTTACCTCGTCTGCGGAATTGCGGCGGCGCTTGCACAGGTCGTAATGGAACCAAGTTCGGCGATCCCCATGCTCGGAGCCTCGGGTGCGATCTCGGGCGTACTTGGAGGTTATCTGCTGCTGTTTCCGCAGCGGCGGGTCCGGGCGATCATCTTTAATTTCCTTACGACGGTACCCGCGTTTGTCGCACTCGGCCTTTGGATCGGCTATCAGATCCTGCTCGGCTTCCTGGCCCCCGCCGGACAAGGCGGAGTCGCCTACGCCGCCCACATCGGCGGCTTCATCGCGGGAGTCGTGCTCATCAAGCTGTTCGCTATCGGCCGTCGAGTTTAACGAGTGAACGACCGAAAGTTGATTCCGGGAACTCTGCTTCGCTCGCTGTTACGCGGCCAAGCCGGACTTGGCTCGGGCGTCGCGGCCAATATCGTGGCGAATGCGATCATCGGGGTCGCATTTGTCGTTTCTGTCCCGCTGATCCTGCCCTACATCGGCGTCGAAGCCTATGGGCTAATTGGCTTTTACGCCGCGATACAAGGAATAGTCACTGTTCTCGATCTGGGACTCAACGTCGCTATTACGCGTGACTTTGGCGTGATCGGCCACGAACCGGCCAGCTCTGTCGAACTCAGAGATCTCCTTCGTACATCTGAGATCATCTACCTCGGAATGGCGATCGTAATGGCTTTGATCTGGCTTGGCGGGTCCGGTGTTATCCGCAACTGGGTCAATCCCAGCGGCCTTTCGGAACAGACCGTATACAACTGCCTGCTGATAATGGGTGTTCCGCTGGCCCTTCAGTTTCCGCTAAGCCTGTACGGGGGCGGACTTTACGGGATGCATCGCCAGGCTCTTGTAAGCGCGATCGGCGTCGTCTTCTCACTCCTTCGTAATTTGGGAGTGATCGGAATACTCCATTTCGTTTCCGCCTCGCCAGAAACCTATTTTGGATGGAATGCGCTGTGCATTGGACTCCAAGTGCCTGTGCTGATGATCGCGATGCACGCCGTCATGCCCGCCACATCCAAGAGGCCACGATTCAGGTCTGAGTTGTTGAAGCGTCGATGGCGGTTCGTCACGGGGATCGGTGTAGTGACACTAGCATCCACACTTTTCCTTCAGGTCGACAAATTTGTGCTTGCGCGGATCGTCTCGCTCGAGACCTTCGGCTACTATTCGCTGGCGGCAACTGTCGCGGGCGGACTTTACTGGCTTAGTCAGCCCGTCTTTCGCGCGCTTCTTCCACGACTTTCCAGGCTGGTCGAAAACTCGGACCATGAACGGCTGCTGACGCTTTATCATCAGGGTACACAACTAATGGCTGTGATGATCTTGCCGGTTTCTGCGATCTGCGCCGCGTTTCCGCAGCAGGTGGTCCTGCTTTGGCAGCGGGATGCCCATCTGGCATCTGAGACGGCGTCAGTACTCGCTCTGCTAATGGCCGGCGGCGCTCTGAATGCGATGTTGTTCATTCCGTATACGCTGCAGCTTGCGTTCAGTTCGACGCGAGTCCAAATGATCATGATCCTCGCGGGACTTGCCGTCTCGGTTCCGCTTACGGTGGTTCTTGTGAACGGCTGGGGACCTCCCGGAGCCGCCGCCGCAACGCTTATTCTGAATCTGAGTTTTCTGATCCTGTGGGTGCCGTTCATTCACCGACGGTTCATTCCGGGAGATGGATGGAAGTGGACACTAAGTGACGTCGTGTTGCCGCTCGCGGCCGCAACAGTGGGAGCTGTCGTAGCGAGAATAGCCTATCGCGATACAGATTCCTTCCTCCTGATAGCGTTACAGCTTGGGGCGGCTTTTTTCTTTACGACCGCCTGCTGCGTCATCACTTCGAGTTACGCGCGGCAATGGGTCACAGGACTGATAGGGAGATATGTCGCAAAAGGCTAACAAATTCCTGATCGGTATGCCCGCTCCGGATTCGCTGGGAGGTCCGATATCGAGCGAGCCGCCGTTCGTCGAGGCGCTGCGAACCAAGGGCCTCGACGTCGTCACTGAAGTGTACGTCTACGGCGACAAGCTTACACCGACGCCGTTCTTCCAACGCGTCAAACGGGTTCTCCGCACGGCGTTTCGATTCCGGAAACTCGTCGGCCTTCATCGGCCGTCGCTCGTCTTTCTGAACAGCGCATTCGATAAAAAGACGATCCTTCGCGACTCGGCTTCATTATTCCTTATGCGGCCGCGTGGCGCGAAGGTGTTTGTGAAACTCCACGGATCAATGGCCGATGACTTTGTAAATACAGGGTTTCCATTTCGACGACTGATCAGTTACCTGCAGCGGAAAGTGGACGCGTTTGGTTACCACACGCACGAAGAACTCGAAGCCTTTGGGAGGCTGGGTTTCGATCGCGAGAAATTCTATCCGGTTCGAAACGCGGTGACGATCCATGATGAAATTCCGCCGGATCATGTACGGCCTCAGAAAGAGGCGGACGATATCTTCGACCTGCTGTTCGTCGCAAGATTCGTACCCACCAAAGGTTTGGTTCAAACCATCCACGCCTGCGAGGAACTGAGAAAACGCGGCGTACGGTTTCGCCTGACCTGCGTCGGTGATGGAGAGACATTCCAGGAAGCAAAAGACACGGTCGGACGGCTTGCCCTTGGGCGAGTGGTGACATTCACCGGACATCTGCCGGAAGCAGAAGTGACGAAAGAGTTTTTGAAGGCGGACATTTTCGTATTTCCGACAAGCCATCCCGAAGGTTTTCCAAATGCACTGTTCAAAGCAGTCGCAACCGGACTGCCGGTAGTTACGACAAAGATCCGAGCAGCCGCAGACTATCTTTCCGAGCCGGAGAATTGTCTGTATTGCACGACCGATCCAGATAATATCGCGGATAGAATTCAGGAACTGATCGCGATCAAGAGTCTTCGCGAAAATATGAGCGACGCGAATCTCGCATACGGACGAACGCTGACCCCCGCAGAGATAGCGGACGAATTTATCGCTGTATTCGACAAGGTGCTAAGCAAGAGGTCAGACTAAAACAATGGCGATACTGGTAACCGGCGGGGCCGGATATATTGGAAGCGTTGCGGTCGATGATCTGGTCGATGCGGGTGAAGCGGTTGTGGTTCTCGACAATCTTTCGCGGGGGTTTCGTGCGGCGGTGAATGAGAACACCGCATTTTATGCGGGCGACATCGGTGACCGCGAACTTGTAATGCGGATATGCCGAGAGCAAAAGGTGGCCGCGGTGATTCATTTCTCGGCGTTCGCATACGTCGGCGAATCGGTTGAGCGCCCCGACATTTATTATCACAACAACGTGATCCAGACGGCAGTGCTGCTTGATGCGATCCGCGAGTGCGGCGTGCGGCAGTTCGTCTTTTCATCGACATGTGCGACCTATGGCGAGCCGATCGCGATACCGATCGATGAAACCCATCCTCAGAACCCGACCAATCCATACGGACGGACGAAATTGATGGTCGAGCATATGCTCGCCGATTACGACCGGGCTTTCGGGATTAAGTTCGTAGCCTTGCGATATTTCAACGCTTGCGGAGCGACCGATCGGAGATTCGAACGGCACGATCCGGAAACGCACTTGATACCGCTGATACTCGATGCGGCGGCGGGCAAGTGCGAATATGTCTCGATCTTCGGTGGTGATTATCCGACCGCGGACGGAACCGCGATCCGCGACTACATACACATCTCTGACCTGAGTGAGGCTCACATCCTCGCGCTGAAATACCTCCAAAGCGGAGGAGCGTCGGACGCGTTCAATCTCGGAAACGGAAATGGATTTTCGGTTCTTGAGGTGATCGAGGCGGCGAAACGAGTAACCGGTCTCGATGTTCCGTATAAGATCGAACCGCGCCGTGCCGGAGATCCTTCACGACTGATCGCAAAGGCCGATAAGGCGGTATCAGTACTCGGCTGGCAGCCGCGTCATCAAGATCTTGAATCTATAATCGAGAGCGCCTGGAAATGGCGGTCAAAGACCGTCGGCAAAACGTGACCGTTGCTATTGCCGCTGAAATTCGGGTGTTCCCAGAACGAGGCTGACTGCCTTAAATACATCCGGATTCCCGGTCGGTTCGAGAAGTCTAGCTTGTCGTCCCTGACGAGCGCCTTGCTGACCGCCGGGTCGCATCGGCGGTGCATCGTCTTCCCCTACTTCGTTCGCAGCTTTTACCTCCGGCAGCGGCTGTTCGATCTGCTTCACAAGCTGGGCCTTCGTCGCCGGAGAGACCTCGCCGTCGAGGATCTCCGCGATCGCCTTATCGAGGATCGCGGACTTGGTCGGTGCGGCGAGATTCGACAGATTCACGCGAGTTCCCGGGATCCGGTTGCTTGCTATCGCAACGGCGAAATTGAGTCGTTCGAGAAGCGCTCCGGTGTTGACCCAATCTTCGGCAGTGTCCGGATAGCCGGTCGGAGCCTGATAGCCGTATGGAACTTCGCCGAGTTTGTTGAGCATCGCGAGCATCTGCGGGCCGCTGTTCGTGTCGCCGCCGACCGCCCGGATCGAACTCACCGCGAGTTCGAACGGCGTCTTGATCTTTGCCCGATAGTTTTCGGGTGCAAAGAATTCCTTGTCGGTGAAGATCGCACGAAGCGTCGTTTTGATATCACCGTTCGATTTTGAGAACGCGTCCGCAACACGGCTGACGAGAGCTTCGCTTGGGTTGTCGTTAACGAACTTCATCGCCAATTTACGTGCGATGAACTTCGCTGTCGACGGATTCCTGACTAGAATGTCGATCACCTTGAGGCCATCGTTGACGCCGCTGTTCTCGATCTTCTGGCCGAGCACGGTTTTCTCACCTTTGTCGTGCGTCCTCTCGTTGAAATAGAACTCGCCGCTGTCTACTTCCTCAGGAATGCCGGCCTGCCGCTGAAGCCGTGTGAGCCGCCGCTCCTCGTCGCCATTGATCATCCCAGCCGCGGCTCGTCGATAACCACGCGGATCGGCGATCGTCCAGCCCGTAAATGCACGGGCAACCTCGACGATGTCCTTCTGCGTGTAACCGCCGTCAACGCCAAGCGTATGAAGCTCCATCAACTCGCGTGCGTAGTTTTCATTGAGGCCGCGACGAGGGCGATTCTGCTGCCCTTGAAGCCGCTTGATGCGCTGGTCGAGTTCTTCGTCGGTTAGATTCTGCTGCTGCTTGATCCGTTCTCGAAGACGGGGTGGAACGTTTCCGCTTCGTACCGCCTGAGCAAGCCGTCCGTTCCCGCCGGGTGGGTTTGCGTTCGCCGCGACCGATTCGAAGTTGTCCAGATAAAACAACATCGCCGGATGCTGCGCCGTTCCGAGGACGAGATCGCGGAAATTGCCGAGAGCATTCTTCCGGATCACATCGCGTTCATAGCTCGGAATGTACCATCGCAACGCTCCTTTTCCCGAGAAAACGTTGAAGTGATTTTGCCAAAAGTCGACCATTACTTCCTGCAATTGCTTCTCCGAGTAGACAGCCCGGATCATACGGTTTGAGATGATCTGCGGCAGCATCTGGCCTGCGGGACGAAGATCGTACTTACGATAAAGCTCCTGAAGCTTTCGCTGACGCTCGCGGCGTTGGTCGGCCGTTGCTTGTGCGTCATCAGCAGGAGGCATTTGTCCATTCGGTGTCGCGGCCTTGTTCGAAGCATTGCGGGCCTCGGCGTTGTTCGCCTGCGCTTGTCGTCCGCCTTCGAGTTGCCGCAGAAGTGCGCCCGGGTTCGGATATTTTGCGAAGGCCTCGGCGGTGCTCATATTGAACACTTCGAGATTCTTGACCTTGGCTTCCGCGACCGTATCGACGATCGTCGAAGGGTTTAGCTGCTGATCGATGTATTTCTGAAGGCCGATCGCCTTCACCTTTTCCACATCGCCCGGCCTCGCACCAAAGCCGAGCCGATTAAGAACGTGCAGGATCTTTTGATCTTCCGTCAGTGATTTCCCCGGATTTGGCTTGTCGTGTATCGCCGCAAATGCCGGGACCGTGAGCAGCCAGATGATCGATGCTGCGGTAAGTTTGCTGACGAAAGAAGATCGTTGCTTCATTGCTAAATACCTCAAAATAATGGCTTTGCCCGACGTGAGCAGTGCGGACAGACTGTAAATTAGACGCTTGCGACAACAAAAAAGCTGAAAAAATCTTAGCGAGCGTTAAATAGAACGAATACAACAACAGCGATGGCAGCTACATCTAAAATTTCAGGTTTAGCCCTGTTTCGATTAGAATACTTTTGTACCCAAAAAGATGAACGGCCACTATAAAAAGTTACTCTTTGTCGCGATCGCTGTGTTTTTCCTCGCGGTTGCCGGCACGGCTCAGAACCGGAATACGTTTTCCGACCCGGCGGTCGAATTCACTTTTGAGATCCCGGACGACAAATGGAAGGTTGTCGGCAAGGCCCCGGTGAACCTTGTTTATGCGACCTCGAACGACGGCGATCTCGAGATCCGCAAGTTGACCCTTGCGGCAAACCGGCCGCTCGCGGAACTGATGAAAGCCGAGGAAGAAAAGCTTCAGTTCCTGCGCGGATTTGTGGCCGGTAAGGACGAAAACTTCAGCGGAGCATTGCGAGGTTCGGTCTATAATTACGAGTACGTTAGCTCCGGCCGCGGCAAGGCCGGCCGTTTCTATTACCTTCGAAATGGAGACACCGTCTACGTCCTCCGATTCACGGGCTATACCGACAAACTTCGTTCCCTGCGTACCCAGACGGATATGATGGCCCGCACGTTTCAGATCAAGAAGTGATGCCGCGGATCAAGGTTTTTGCACCGAAGGGCAGGATGTATCCTGCCTTTTCTTTTTCGGCCTTTTTCATTGTGCGGTCGAGGGACTGCATCGAGACCACGCGCATCTTCTCGGTTGCATCGGCTGGGAGAGTTGTGACGATTCGTACGTCGAATCTCTCGGCCTTCTTCAAAATGCTCCATGCGGTCTGTCCATTGACTTGATAGCTTTCGCACAGCCGTCGAGCAAGTGCGTCGCTGTTGTCTGCATCGAACCAATTGAGGAAGTCCGCACGTCCAAGGCCTTCCGAGCATTCGGCGAGCAGCACGATCATTCCGCCGTCATTGCACGCCGCGGCCGCGGCATCGAGAGCCTTGTGAGCCTGGATCATATTCAGGTCGTGCGGATCGCCTCCGCAGCTTACGACGACGATGTCTCGCTTTTCAGCGATCCTGATCGTATGGCGTTTCGAGAACTCATCGCACGCTGCGCGATGCGAGGCCGTAAGATCGCCGCAGTGCAGATCGACTATCTCGCCAGCTTCGTTTACGTCCGTGGTAATGCAAAACGCGACTTTCACCTTATCGGCAACCGCCGCGAATGCTTCGTGAACCGGGTTTCCGTCGAGCAGTCCGCTGCCTACGCCTTCGCGGCGGTCGAGCCGTTCACAGTCGAACGCGAGCTTGTGAGTCGCTGAAACTGTTTTCGATGACGCAAGCCCCGGACAGATCAGCTTTCGCCCGCCGGTAAATCCCGCAAAATAGTGAAACGAAACTCCGCCGATAAGGATCACGTGATCGTGCTCGACAAGAGCGCGATCGAGTTCCATCGGGATCCCGCCTTCAGTCTCGCCGAGCCGGACGATTTGCATCAGGTTTCGCGGATCGTGGTCGAGCGCCTTGATCCGCTGGGCGACAAACGGCGTCAGGATCTTTTGTTTTTCCGCCTCCGTTACGCGGCGATGTATGCCGGTCGCGAAAATGATGCGAATGTCGAACGGATTGATCCCGCTTGCGATGAGTCGGCGAACGACGAGGTTTACGATCTGGCCCGCACCGACCTCGCGGGTCGCATCCGGAACGACGATCAACACCGTTTCGCCATCGTTCACGACCTCCTCGATTGTCGGCGTGCCGATCGGATTGTCGAGTCGCTCACCGATCTGAACGTCCGAAAGCGGCGGTCGAGTATCAGCCGAGCCGAGGATCTCGAATCTGTTTTCGTCGTATGTAAATGGAATGTCGCGGGTTCCCCACCGCAGGTCGATAAATGACATATCGCCTAGTGAGTCACCCTTGATGGTTCAAAGCACTGCGTCCCCGTCTCGCAAACATAGAGAGCTTCGGCCTCGTTAGAGAGTGTTTCCATTTGAATGGTCAGGTGATCGATACCAAAGCGGTCGTGGAGTTTTGTGCGAACGGTCTGAAGCAGGTCGGAATGGGAAACGGACTCGTCGTGGCTGATGTGAGCCGAAAGTGCATCGCGGCCCGACGAGATCGTCCAGACGTGAAGATCGTGAATGCCCGCGACGCCGGGCGTTTCCGTGATCGTCGATTCAACGAACGCAAGATCGATGTGGCCGGGCGTACCTTCGA
>DAIOWA010000089.1:0-8332 GCA_036758705.1 Pyrinomonadaceae bacterium
CTCCGAGATCGAGCGGGCGGCAGAGATACGGCGTCGCGAACGTGTTATCAACGATCAATTTCGCTCCAACCTCGCGAGCGATCTGTGCACACTCTTCGATATCGCATACCTTCAACAGCGGATTCGACAGTGTCTCGCAAAGCAGCACGGCCGGCTTAACTTCAAACGCCTTCGCTCGTAATGCGGCGACATCGTTGAAATCCTCGGTTACGGTCTTTACGCCGAATGCTCCGAAAACCGTAAGCAACAGTTCGAACGTCGAGCCGTAGAGATCTTTCGACGCGAGCACGACCGAGCCGCTCGAAAGCTCGCACGCAAGCAACGCTCCGTGGATCGCCGCCATGCCCGAACCGAAGGCATACGCGAATTTCCCGTTCTCAAGCTGAGCCATCGCGTCCTCGAACGCCGCGACGGTCGGGTTACCGTAACGGCTGTACACGAAACCGCTCGTGTCGCCTTCGACAATGCGGTCAATGTCTTCAACCTGTTCGTAAATGAATGATGACGTCGCGTATATCGGCGTGGATGCAGGAACACCCGTCGGAGCTTCACGCCGCTCGCCGGCGTGTACAAATCGCGTAGATTGTGAATAGTCGGACATCAATTTCTCCCGACAACTCCAAAAAGAAAAAAGCCCTCGTGCTAAAAAGCACGAGAGCTTCTGATGAAATCTCTTTGCAGTTGTTTAGCAGTTTTTTTAGTGGAGCAAGTTAACCTTAAATCGCCACTGTTAATTGCTCTCGACGTTCGAGAGCTGTAAAGAACTAAAAGTGAGACTACACGACAGGCGTAAAGTCTGTCAAGCGCTAATTTGCACGCGTTATAGATTTTCAAAGAACATAATGCAGAAGCCCGACCGTTAGGAAGGGCTTAACTGTCATCGTGGGAGTTTAGCCCTTGCTCACGCGCGGGCTTCTGCAACATTCCAGAACTCTTCATCCAGATACTTTCCGCCGCCGTCGCACAGTATCGTCACAACAACGCCATCGCCGTCGATCTTTTTCGCAGCCTCGATCGCGGCGTGGACATTCGCGCCCGAACTCGGTCCGACGAATAGTCCTTCTTCCCGAGCGAGTCGCCGCGTCATGGTTTGTCCCGCTTCGGTCCCGACGAAAACGTTCTCGTCGGCGAGTCCGTCGTCATAAATGCCCGGTACGATCGCGGTCTCAAGATGCTTTAATCCTTCGAGCCCGTGAAGCGGTGATGCCGGTTGAATCGATACTGCTTCGAGATGACGATTCAATTCTTTCAGCCGCCGCGTCGTGCCCGTAAAGGTTCCAGTCGTTCCCAATCCGGCGACAAAATGCGTCACACGGCCGTTCGTCTGCCACCAGATCTCGTTCGCCGTCGTCGCGTAATGAGCTTTCCAGTTCGCCTCGTTGTTGTATTGGTCGGGGTAAAAATAGTTGTCGGGATCATTCGCAACCAACTCTCGAACAAGTCGCTGAGCGCCGTCCGTCGCTTCGAGCGGATCGGTCTCGATGATCTCCGCACCGAACCTTCGCAGGATCTGCTTGCGTGCCTTGCTCGCATTCTTCGGCAACGCGAGCGTTACTCGATATCCGCGAGCCGATCCGATCATCGCGTATGCGATCCCGGTGTTGCCGCTTGTCGCGTCGATGATGGTTTTCTCAGGCGTAAGTTCTCCGCTCCGCTCTCCGGCTAAGATCATTGCGAGAGCCGCCCGATCTTTCACCGATCCGCCGGGATTCGTATACTCCGCCTTTGCCCACACCTCAACTCCCTCGGGAAGATCCGTCGTCACATTCCGCAAGCGGATCAACGGCGTATTGCCAACCGCCGCCTCAAGAAATCCTTTCGCGATCTCGTCCGCCCTGAATGTTCGAGCTATTTTCGATTCCTTCACTGCTGTCTGCATCATCTTATGTCCAACAAACTTCAGTTTGTTGCGTCATCGACAAACTGAAGTTT
The DNA here is from genome assembly GCA_036758705.1 of Pyrinomonadaceae bacterium. GTDB lineage: Bacteria > Acidobacteriota > Blastocatellia > Pyrinomonadales > Pyrinomonadaceae > OLB17. Next base: position 1,933 of record DAIOWA010000089.1, read on the forward strand.
GTCGGACAAAAGAAAAAGGCCATGAATCTTGAACATTCACGGCCGTTGAAATGAATTGCGAAAGATGGATCTACACCCGCAAAACTCAACCACCGGCGCCGCAACAGGCGCAGGTAATGCAGCAACAACACATGCATTTGATTGAGGTTTCGATCGACATTCTTGAATCTTTACTTAAAAGTCTATATTCTCAAATTATAGATTTGCGAAGCGGATGTCAACTGATTTTTTGACTGGAGCGGCGAGCGTCCCGCTCGCTATGTTAGAATCTTCAATTCGCATCGTCTAAGGGTAATCCATGATCGAGGAAAAGGTTTTAGTAGAGAAGTTTCTGAATCGGAAAGAGCGGCCGCGGCTGAAAAAGCCGGACTGGCTGAAGATAAAGCTCGGCGATCCGTCGAATCAGAATACGGTTCTCGATCTCATCGAAGGGCTCAATCTCCACACCGTCTGCCAGGAAGCCAAGTGCCCGAACATCTTCGAATGCTGGACCGACAAGACGGCGACGTTTATGCTCGGCGGCGATACGTGTACGCGGCACTGCGGATTCTGTGCGGTCAACAAAGGCAAGCCGATGGACCTCGATCCGCTCGAGCCGACCCACGTTGCCGAAGCCGTCAAGCATCTCGATCTCAAACACGCTGTTATCACGTCAGTGAATCGCGACGATCTGGCCGACGGTGGTTCGATGCACTGGGCGGAAACGATCACGAAGGTTCGCGAGATGAACCCTGAGTGCAAGGTCGAAGTGCTGATCCCTGACTTCAACGGCGACGAAACAGCGCTCAACAACGTCCTCGTCGCACGCCCCGACGTACTCAACCACAACACCGAAACGATCGCTCGGCTTTATCGACGAGTCCGCCCTGACGCGAAATACGCTCAGACGCTCGAACTTCTCGACCGCTCCGCAAAATTCCGCGACACGCAGTTCCCTTCGATGAAAACCAAGAGCGGCATCATGGCCGGGCTTGGCGAAGAGTTCGAAGAGGTCGTCGATCTGATGCGAGACCTCCGCTCGGTCTCCTGCGATATCATGACCATCGGCCAGTATCTCCAGCCCTACGAAAAACGCCTGCCGGTTGAACGCTACGTCACACCCGAAGAGTTTGCTGAATGGAAACGCATCGGCCTCGATATGGGCTTTAAGCACGTCGAATCTTCGCCACTCACACGCAGCTCATACCACGCGAGAGAACAAGCAGCTTAAATGACCTCAGCCATGAAGAAGTTGATGAGCGCCGGACTTGTCATAGTGCTTCGCAAAACTCATGGCGCGCTATAATTGGACCATGACAGTTCAGACAATTCCGCCGATCGATGAGATGACTCCGAACCAGCGTGCCGAACTGATGGAGGCACTTTGGAAGGAGATGAGCAAGAATCTCGTCGAGGTAGAGCCGCCCGAACGGCATCGGAAGATTCTGGAAGAAAGGCAAAAGGCTCTCGCCAACGGGGAAACCGGGTACGTTGACTGGGAAACCGCTAAATCCGAGATCCGACGTCGTACGGTTGACCGGAACAAATGAAGATCAACATCTTGGCCGAAGCTCAGGAGGATCTGATCGACGGGTATTGGTTTTACGAGAATCAGAAGGAAGAGTTGGGCCGATATTTTATTTCTTCACTAATGGCTGACATCGACCGATTGGAAATACTTGCCGGCGGACATCCGATTTACTTTGACAGGCACCGAATGGTCGCATCGGTTTTCCCATATTCGATCTTCTATTTGGTAGCGCTTGGCGAAGTCAACATCCAAGCCCTAGTTAATAACCGCCGGGATCCCGAGTGGATAAGTGAACGACTCCATTGAATTACCTATGACCGCTTGGCGACTCACGCGCAGATCATATCGCGCTGGGCAGCATCCCGAATCCGGAGAGGTCGCGTGAATATACTTACGACCGAAAGGCTTTTGATCCGCGAACTCGACGCTGTAGCTGACGCGGATTTCATCAACCGTTTGCTTAACTCCGAGAAGTTCATCAAATACATCGGGGACCGCAATGTCCGCTCCTCCGAAGAGGCGCATGATTTCATTCGCGACCGCTATCGCAAGAGCTACGAAGATCACGGCTACGGACTGTATTGCGTAGAATTGAAAGACGGGACGCAGATCGGTATGTGCGGATTTGTCCGACGCGACACGCTGCCGGGACCTGACATCGGTTTTGCATTTCTTCCTGAGTTCGAAGGAAACGGCTACGGCTTCGAATCAGCCGCTGCGATGATGGCCCACGGCCGCGACCAGCTCGGTTTTTCCGAAGTCCTCGCGATCACAACACTCGGTAACGAAGCGTCGGGAAAGCTTCTCGAAAAGATCGGATTCGCGTTCGATAAGAATATCGACACCCCCGAAGGCGAAACTCTCAAGCTGTTTCGTGCGGAGATGTGACCGCTAGAGTCTCACGCCGCTTGCGAAATTTGCACTAAATTTAGCAACTCCATGATAGAATTTCTGTATGAAGATTTCTCGTGATATTCAGAGCCTAAGTGTATTCAAACGCGATTCCTCAAAGTATCTAAAGCAGATCAGGAAAACCGGCGAACCGCTCGTTCTGACCGTTAATGGAAAAGCGGCGGCGGTTGTTATTGATCCGGACTCGTACGAAGATCTGCAACGGGAAAAAGATCGGCAGGAAATGATAGCGAGCGTGAATCGCGGTATCGAGGATGCTCGTGCTGGTCGCACAACACCGGCTGAGCAGGTATTCCGAGAATTCGAGAAAAAGTATAAGATCTCGCGTTGATCGATGAAGAAATACGAGGTTGAGTTTACCGATGAGGCTCTCGCTGACCTTGAATCTTCATTTGAATGGGGCTCTGAAAAGTGGGGCGTTGCTGAAGCAGCGAGATGGTACTTTGAAATTAAGGAGAGTATTCTCGAAACGTTGAGCGTTTCGCCGCTTGGATGTCCATTGGCTCCTGATCAAGATCGCTACTTGGCTCAGACTCGAGTTTTGATAGTGGGCCGTTATAATGTGATCTTTTTCGTTGAGCGAAACTTGGTTTTAGTAGTCCACATTCGTGGACCCTTCACATGGTGACAGCTAGCTATGACCGATACCGATAAAAAGAGTGCGATCGAGATCCTTAACCGGATCATGGAACTGGAGCTTGCGGGTGTTGTGCGATACACGCATTACGCCTTGATGGTGTTCGGCTATAACCGTATCCCGATCGTGTCGTGGCTCGACGGAAATGCGACGGAGAGCCTGGGTCATGCGAAGCGGGCGGGCGAATTTGTAACGATGCTCGGCGGGCATCCTAGCCTGAAGATCGGAACTTTGCTCGAAACTCACAAGCATGATATCGGCGACATTCTTCGCGAGAGCCTGGAACAGGAATCGACCACGCTCGCCGCCTATTACGACCTGCTCAAACTGGTCGAAGGCAACAGCGTCACGCTCGAAGAATACGCTCGCGAGATGATCCTGCTCGAAGAAACACATCTCGACGAGGTCAACAAGATGCTCCGCAAACCCGGCGAGATCGAACCGTTTAGCGAGTAGCATTAAGTTGAGAGTGCAAGCTTCAGCTTGAACCCCCGTTTGCGGCGAGACCCCTTGTGGCAACGAGAGACAAGCTGAAGCTTGCACTCTGAACAGTTCTTCTATGAAATACGGCCTTATTGCCGGTAACGGCCAATTCCCTTTTCTCGTCGTCGAAGGCGCGAAGAAGGCGGGAGTAAGCCTTGCCGTCGTCGCGATAAAAGAAGAAACCGACAAGCGGATCGATGAGGTTGCGGACTCGGTTCAGTGGGTGAACATCGGCCAGCTTGGCAAGATGATCCACTTCTTCAAGAAGCATGGAGTCGAGAAAGCGATCATGGCCGGGCAGGTGAAGCACGTGCAGATCTTCTCCGGAGCGGTGCCGGACATTCGGATGCTGAAGATGCTTTGGAATCTGCCGAAGCGGAACACTGATTCGCTTATCGGCGGAGTCGCCAACGAGATGGCGGCCGAAGGCATCGAGCTGATCGATTCGACGTATTTCATAAAAGATCATTTAGCTCCGACCGGCGCGATCACTAAACGGCAGCCGAACGAGATCGAACAAGGAAACATCGAATACGGCCTGCACATCGCTTCGGAGATCGCACGGCTCGATCTCGGGCAGACGATCGTCGTCAGGGCGAAAGCATGCGTCGCGATCGAGGCTATGGAAGGCACTGACTTGACGATCCAAAGAGCGGGAGAATTGGCTAACGGCAAACTCACGGTCGTAAAGGTCGCCAAGCCGGATCAGGATATGCGGTTTGACGTGCCGGTCATAGGCGTTCCGACGATCGAGAACATGATCGCAGCGGGTGCGACCTGCATATCGATAACGGCCGGTAAAACATTGATCTTCGACCGCGAAGCCACCGTTAAACTAGCCGAAAAACATAAGATCGCGATCGTCGGAAGCTGACCGATTGCCGAAACCCGCGAGCGGAAACACGACCGGTAGAGAGTGTGGCCGTAACGCCCAGGCTCCCGTGCGTCAGAACGCCTAACGATCAACCTGAACGTACCGCCCTTGCTAACGCACGGGCTTGTGCATTTTAGGAAACAATTCCCGCATATCTCGCGTAAAAATTCGAGTATTTGAATGATTTCAACACCCTTTCGGGAGAAAAGATGAGAAAAACCTTATTTGCATTTCTTTTAACTATCAGTCTGCTCGCGCCGACGGCGGCGTTCGCGCAGGCGGTAAAGATCACACCGGCCGAGAAAAAGGCCGCTGAGGAGATCACCGCCGCGCAGATGAGCAGTTACCTGCACTTCGTGGCGTCCGACGCCATGGGCGGCCGAGACACGCCGTCGCAGGGCCTCGACATCACGGCCGAGTTCATCAAGATGAACCTCCAGAAGTGGGGTTTCAAAGGTGCGGGCGACAACGGCAGCTTCTTTCAGAAGATCGCCCTTCGCCGCGATGGCGTGAATGCCGCTGACACGTTTGTCACGGTAAACGGCCAAAAGTTCGTCTACGGCGAAGACCTGGTCCGCGTCTCTGGTACGACGACGGGCACCGTCTCACCCAAGATCGTCTTCGCCGGAAACGGTTGGATGATCAAGTCTAAGAACCTGAACCCGTATGCGGGCATTGATGTAAAGGACAAGATCATAGCCGTCTATGGCGAAGGTAACGTAAACGGACGCAATCTCGTCCCGCTTCCAGCAGGAATCACACAGGCAGATCTGCCGAACGCGGGTCGCGGGACGGACTGGGCCGATGCCGTGACATACGCTCGTGCAAACGGGGCCGCGGGGGTTATGGTTCTGGCGTCAAATTTCCTCGACGATAATTGGGGAGCGATCACGCAGAATTTTGGCCGCTCGCGAACCGTTGTCGACAAGCTGTCGCCGGCAGGAGCAGCCGGACCTGGCGGAGCTCCGGCACCAACTGTGTTTATTGCATCGCGAAAGCTGACTAATGCGATCTTCGCAGGCGAAGCGGGCAATCCGCTGACGGGCTCGACAAATTCTTTTGACGTCAACAAGAGCTTTAGCGTGAGCATCTCGCTCAAGCCTGAGATTGTCAGCACGCAGAACGTCGTCGCGTCGTGGGAAGGCAGCGATCCGGTACTCAAGAACGAGATGGTCGCGATCGGCGCTCACTATGATCACGTCGGCACGAACCCGAACGCTCCCGGCGATGACAAGATCTGGAACGGTGCGGACGACGACGGATCAGGCACGGTTGCCGTCCTCTCGATCGCCGAAGCTCTGGCGAAGGCTAAGGTCCGTCCGAAGCGGTCGGTGCTTTTCGTATGGCACGCCGGTGAAGAGAAAGGCTTGTGGGGTTCGGACTATTTCAACAAGTTTCCGACCGTCGACATCAAGAAGGTCATCGCCCAACTCAACATCGATATGATCGGCCGCAGCCTCGACCCGAACAATGTGATCAAGTGTACTGAGGGTGTTCGCCGCTGTAACGAAGAACTGTCGAAGGCAAACGAGATATACGTCATCGGATCGGAGATGATGAGCTCCACGTTGGGTGCGATCACTAAGGGGACGAACGACGCGTATTTGAAGCTGCAGTACAACTACAAATACGATGACCCGAAAGATCCGAATCGCTTCTTCTTCCGCTCTGACCACTTCCATTATGCGCAGAACGGCATCCCGATCGCGTTCTGGTTTGACGGCGTCCACGAGGACTATCACCAGGCGAGCGATACCGCGGACAAGATCGATTACCAGAAGATGGAGAAAGTGGCCCGCACGATCTTCCTGACCCTCTGGCAACTGACCGATCTCAAAGAACGTCCGAAGATCGACAAGCAACTGCCGCCGGAACTAACCGGCTCGCGATAGGCGGAACCCGCTCGGCAAGCAAGGGTGCCCTTAAACAAGGCACCCTTGCTGCTGGTGGTAACTCACCTTAACCAACTCCACGCTTTCAAGGG
>DAIOWA010000090.1:0-8291 GCA_036758705.1 Pyrinomonadaceae bacterium
TCATTTACAAGATGAAATTTTGCCCGAGATCGATGGCCGTCGTGTATGTGTTTCTTGTCGTGATCAGCTCGTATGCGCAGTCCGAGCCTCCCCCGCCTGCCCAGCCCAATCCGAATGATCAACAGCAGCAGGAAAAGGCCTCGCCGTGTCCTCAGATGCAGATCCAGAGTCAGGCTCGGACAATCCGCGAGGGCCAGCCGGTCACTCTGACGGCGCAGATAACGGGCGGTGATAAGAATGTAATGCCGAGTATTTTGTGGAACGTTTCGGGTGGTTCGATCCGCGACGGCCAGGGTACCAGGCGGATCGACGTAGATTCGACGGGAGCCGGTGAGTATCGGATGATCCAGGCAGAACTGTGGTTAGGCGGTTTTCCGCCGGAGTGCCCTGCTCAATCGACACCCTTTCGGATAACTGTCATCCCGCCCGCGGCTAAGCTCGACGAGTTCGGAAGCGTTTCGGTCGAGGACGAGAACGAGAAGCTCGCCAACGCCGTGAAGGCGGCGCAGTACGGAAACGATAGGGTGTATATGATCGGTTATGCTGGCCGCACGAGCGAACGAATGTTTGCAAGTATGGCCCTGAGAAGAATGCGTGATCAGGTCCTTAAGTCCGGGTTTCCTGCTGCTCGCGTTGGAGCATACGACGGCGGATTCCGCGAACAACCTGCATTCGAACTGTGGATCGTCCCCGAAGGTGCCGAGCCGCCAAGGCCTACGCCGACCATCGATCGAAAAGACATTGTCTATCCGCGGGTCACTCGAACGCGGCCTGCTCCGGTCCGCAAACCGTAGATCACCGCCTCGGTATGACTACGATCCGAGGCCGCGTAGAGCCCTCACGTTTGCGCATCTCCGTCGCGAGTTTCTCTGATCCGAATGGCGGTGCGTTTGAAACGACGATCGCCTTTGGCTTCCCCGTTCCGCGTGAAATGATGAGCGTCGACGGTACTATTGCAGTCTCAGCTTTTATCGTCTTCTTTACCGGTACGGCCTCGATCTTTGCGGGTTCGGGATCACGATTCTTCGACACCTCTAACTTTGTCTTTACCGTTTCTGCCTGCTTCGCCTTCACGCCGACAGGATTCTCTGGCTGCTGAACGATCGCTTCCGGTAACTCGATCTGGCCGGCTGAAATGCTGTCTGCCGTGACTTGCGGTTCGACTGGCTTAGCTTGGACGGGTTGGGCAGGGATCTGGATCGGGGTGCGCTTTGCTTCGCCGATATATCCTTCGCTTTCGTCGGCCATCACCGAGCCCAGACTGAAGAGGCCGAATCCCACAATGAGAAACGCGCACAAGGCGATCGCGTAGATCGGCACCTTTCCGAGATCGAACCTATACGGCTGGTGTCTGAGAAACGACGGCCCGGTTTCGGACGACCGTCGATCTGCCGTCAATGCGATACCGTCCGGTTCGTCCCAACTGATTTCGATCCGATCGATCGGCGGACGAACGTGGGTGATCTCATCGTCCGCATCGAATAAAACGTTTCTGCCTGTGTTTGCCAGTTCCTCGCGTACCGCATTCATCGATGGAATGTCGTCGTCCGGTTGCTGCCAGTCGATCAAGGTCGGTCCGCCGTTCAGAGCGGCCCTCGCATCCGAGATCTGCGAATGCAGGCGTTGTTTCATCCCCTTCAATCGTGAGCGTTTTGTGATAGACGGGACGAACGGCAGAGGTGTCTCGATCGGGACAGCGGCGGTCGGACCGTCCGGCGGTTCGATCGTCTGGATGGCTGCGGTCGGTAGCGGAGCGATCGGGGCAGTGGCGAGCTGAATCTCTGGCAATTCGGTGGGCCGAATTGAAAGTGCCGGAGCTGGTGACGCATCGACGACCGACACTACGGCAATCGGCAGAGGCTCTTCGATCTCGCGATGGACCGGAGTGACGACCGGCCGCGTCACCGACGACGATGCGCTCGCAACTGCGACCGCGACAACCGGTGGCGGCGTTGGAACGTGGGTCGCAAGCTGTTCGATGTGCCGCATCTGCCGGGCAAAAAGATCGGCGGTAGATTGCCGGAACGATGGTTGTTTTTGCAGTGCCTCCGTGATCGTATGCGTCAGCAGCATTCGCAGATCAAAATTCTCGATCTTGATCTCCGGCGGCTTCTGGTTTAGGTGCATATCAGCCAGAGCCGCCGCTGAGTTCCCTTCGAACGGTGGATGGCCGCAGAGGATCTCGTAAAGCAGGAGCCCGAGGCTGTAAACGTCGGTTTGAACGGTCGCCGGCTCATTGCGAAATCGTTCGGGGGCCAGATACCGCAGCAGGCCGAGTGCCGAATCCATCGCAAACCGGTTAGAAAGCACGCCCTCCGCGAACGCGGATCCGAGATCGATGTTGTGGATCTTAACCGCTAACTCGTCCGTCCCAAGGCCGCTGATCGAGACATTCTCAGGCCTGATGTTTCCGTGCGTCAGTCCGGCAGAATGTACGGCGTGAACGGCCTCGGCCGTTTGTCGGGCGATCTGTATCCGGTCGAGCAGCGATATCGGGGAATCGTTCAAAACGTCTCGAAGCGACGCTCCGTCCGATCCCTCAAATACTGCGAATCCTGATCCGTTCGATAATTCACCCGACTCGATCACTCCGGCAATGCCCGCATTGAACAGGCCCGCAGCTATCTTCGCATCAGACAGAAAGGCGTTCGAGTCAGAGATCGAGATCACGCATTCCTGGCCGTATTCGACCTGAAGCGCTTTGTAAATGACAGCATTTGGAGAAGCTTCGATTATCCGCTCGATCAGGTAGCCGGGAACTATGTCAACGGAGTTCGGCCCCTCACGAAGTTCGCCGTGGTCAGGACAATCGCCGACGCTATCTTCAAAACATCTATTGCAAACCGAACAGATCTTCATAAATCCCCCTTTAACACCGAGACTGCCGATGACGTGAAAACGAAGAAACTTCGTTAATTATTTTGGGGAAAGCGGTCGGGAGAGACTTGGCTGTGGGCCGAAACTATACTGTTTTGATACTACGTTGCGGGTAACTAAGTCAAGATTTTTCGGGTTGAGCGGCGACAACGGCTGCGGCGGCCGCTTTGGAATTTTCGCCTTTAGCACGAAAGAAGAACCGCAGATAGTCATACATGGACCACACCGCCATCGCTACCGAAACCCACAAGGCTCCGCGGCCGACGAGATAGCCGAACACCTTCCAGTCGTTGAGCGTCAGCGAAAGGGAAGTGAGATTTGAGAAGGCCGTACGGACTTCCGCGACCTCCCAGAATCGTATCGCGGGAAGATCTTCGCCGAAATTGGACACCGGCGGATTACCGGCAGCCGCGGCAATAAGCAGAGCGACGATCGCCACGCACTGCGCCCACATTTTTATCTTTCCGCTCGCCTGCGCCTGGATCACGATACCTTCGGACGCAGCGACGGATCGCAGCCCGGTCACGATAAATTCACGGCCCAAAATGATCACCACTGCCCAAGAAGGAGCGAGGTGCTTTTCAACGAGCACGATCAAAGCCGCAGAAACAAGCAGCTTATCCGCGATCGGATCGAGAAACTTGCCTAACGTAGAAACCTGATTTCGGCTGCGAGCGAGATGGCCGTCGAGAATGTCGGTGGCTGAAGCGACGAGAAATAAGATGATGGCGAGAACGTAACCGCTGATCCCAAACCACTTATCCGCAACCGGGGTGAGCAATGCCACAACGAGCAGCGGCACTACAAGAATGCGGGCAAGGGTTAGATAATTCGGTAAATTCACGCGTTCGGCCTCGGTTACTTTCAGTTTAGGTTTGCCGCTAACGAAGCGCAAGACAAAGTTATGAGCGAATAACAAAAAACCGGACAGAAATCGTCCGGCCTGTGTATTCAAAATCCCGATCTGTTCTACGGCAAGAAATTTAGACTGCCGGTTGCCATGTTGAAATTGCCGAGATTAGGGAAAACAGATTGGAGGGTAAGAGTGTCCTGGGGCAGTCCATACCACTTCGCGAGAGTCGCGGCATATTGTTCGACCGATGTTGTCGGTATCCATCGTCCGCGGGCTGAGGAACTGCTTTCGGTATCGTCAGGGCCCGCCGCGCCGATCGTCAGCGTCGGGAATGGAGTTCCGTTGGCACCCGGTAATCCGTAGAAGTTACCGCCCATTACAGAACCGCCTATTACGAACATATGATTTCCCCAAGCGTGATCGGTACCGACCGTCGCCCCTGATCCCGCCGGATTCAAAGTACGCGCGAAGTCTGACATCGTAAACAACGTCACGCTCTCGGAGACGCCCTGAACGCCCATCTCGTCATAGAACGCACGGACTGCCTGGCTGAATTGAGTTAGAAGATTTGCCTGCGTATTCAACTGGTTGGAGTGCGTATCAAATCCGCCAACCTGGCAAAAGAATATTTGTCTTTGAACCCTCAGGTCAGTTCGCTCTTTAATGATCCTCGCCGCCTGCTTTAGCTGACGTCCGATGCTGGTGTTGGGGAAGGTCACGGTGACCTCCGAAGTAGATTGAAGCGCGCCATTGGCCTGAAGGGCCAGGTTGGTCACGTCGCTTGCCGCTCTGATGTAATTCGAATCCAGGTCGTAGCCGCGAAGCTGGTCGAACGAGACCTTGCGTGCCGCTCCCCCCGTATTACCAAATCCGGAAGGATTGAGCACATTCGCAAGCGAGGTGTTCGAATCCGCGATCGCCATCGGCAGCGTCGTCTGGCCCGACGTGAAAAGTTGAGATCCGGAGATCGATGTGATCATCGGAACCAGCGGATCGTTGGGTGCCGGCGGCTGCAGCGGGGTCATTCGGTCTGAAAGCCTGCCGCCCCATCCCGTGAATGCCTCCGTATTTGAAACCGCGGTCTGCGACTGGGCGATCTGATCGGAATGGGAGAAGAGCTGGGAAGGCTTTTGAAAGGAAGAGCTTTGATATTGAGCCTTGGTCAGGGGCCGCACGAGGGTTCCCACGTTCGGCACGATCGCCATTTTCCCGAGTCCCCATAGTTCGTGAATGCCGTTGTTGGGCTGACCCGATACGGGGCCGAGCGATGGATGCAGTCCGTAGCTGAGCCCGCCAATTGCAGGGACGGCGATCGGAAGCAGTGAAGCTTGCGGGATCGCGAGTCCCTGGGCGTTCCGGGCCGCCGAATAAGCGGCGTAGCCGCTTACCGAGGCGTCGCTATGGTTCGGTATGACCATATTGTTGCCATCGTTGCCGCCCGCGAGAAATACAAGTACGAGAGCCTTGTAGCCCGGATCTCCCGCGGCCGATTCGATGCTTCGACGACGATCGATCGACCTTTGTGCGAGTGTGCTCATCGCCCCGAGGTGCTGCATCTGGGTCGCGATCGCTGTCATTCCGAGAGCACATCCCGATCTCTTCAAAAAATCTCTTCTTGATTCGTTCATCCTCGTCACCTCTGAACTTGATATTGCGACGACGTCGCGAGCAGATACACGGCTTGTTTCGCACGCTGCAGCGGATTTGAGCTTGGGATAGCGTTGACGGCGGTCAGTATCGAATTGCGCATATTCGCCGACATCGTGCCGTGCAGCATCCGGTAATTGAGTGTGTCGATGAGCAGGCTCGACGTCGTGTCGGCGGCAGCTATCGCCTGAAGTTCGGCAAAGTTCAGCGAGGTCCCAAGCGGGGCGTTCTCGCTAATGCCGATCTGGTTGAAGACCATTGTGTTCACGAAATTCGCCCGTCCGATCGAAGTGCCTGTCGTGAGCAGCTTAAATTCAGGACCAAGTAGGGCAGTTCCCGGGATCACGTTGTCAGGGGGGTAATAGTTGAAGACGCTCGGCGAATTGAACGCATTCTGCCCAAGATTCGTAGTCTGTCCGACCACGACGCCATCGCTCAGTCCGGTAGCATTTGCTCCCGCCACTCCTACCTGCCGCGAAAGGTTCGTTAGAAACTGCACCGGTTCACGCAGCTTGCCGAAATTCGGATCGGTTTTTGCATCTCCACGAGCCTCTGGATCCAAAAGGATGGCTTTGATCACCGCCCGAAGATCTCCGCGGACACCAAACCCGTTATTGTTGAAGATGCCGGCAACCCGCGAGACGTATGCGGGCGTCGGATCGCTCGTAACGAGATGCTGGATCAGGATCTTGCTGATAAACGGCCCCACGCTGGGATGATTGAAGATGTTGTCCAGCGTCTGCTCCAAAGAGTTCCGGGCGTACGTATCACGTGCCGCTCCGGTGCAACCGGTGCACGCAGGAATGTTTGAGTAAGGTGCGCCCGGGTATGTAAAAAGCGTCTTTGCTGTAAGGTCGTGATTACTGCCCTGATTGGTCAGTATCATCGGATCCTTATAGTTCTGTATCCCGGTTGCTGAGTTCGGACATCCCGTATTGCAGAGGGTCCAGCCGGTGAACGCTTTTGTAAAATTGTTTACCGTGTTCTGATCGTAGGTCGGGATCGGGTTATTGTTTGCATCGAGTTTCAGTGTGCCGTCCTGATTAAGTTCGAATTTTCCGACCGTGAACAACTGCAGCACTTCTCGCGGATAGTTCTCATTTGGGTTGTTGCGAGTGCTCCGCGCCATGTCGAGATAATTTCCCATTCCCGGATTCAGCGTCATCGCTTTCATCAGATCGCGGTAATTTCCGAAGGCGTTCTGCGAGAGGGCCTTGTGATAGGCGATCATCCAGCTCGACTGCTGCGTATCGATCCCCGAGATCACCCAGATCTGCGAAAGTGCCCAGGCGACTCGATGTCGAAGCTGCGCATCACCGTAGAGAGCTTCGGTGAAGAACCATTTCTGGACCGGATACATACTGTAGTGGTCGCGAATGCAGATACGGTATTCCAGCGTTGACGGATTTGGTGCCGGGCCGCAGCCGAGAACGGCGTCTTCCGTATTCGTACTCTTCAGCGGTATGTCGGGATAAGGATTGGAGGCTGACGGGTACGGTTTATCAAATTCATCGGCCAGCCAAACGCGAAGGCCTATGCGTCGAACTCGGTTTTCGGCCATCGCCGTAGGTCCAAATGTCGCCTGTTCGAGCAGCCTAAACCTGTCGCCCGACCATTTGGGAGCGAGCCCGGTTGGATTAGCGGCCAGCTCCTGAGTCTGCTGAAATTTTCCCGACTGTACGTCTGAGAGCGAGGAGGTTTGAAGTGTTGTGCCTGCTTCGACCTTCCGGCCTTTAGATCCGTATCCCAGCAAAAGCTCATTACTAACCAATCCGCGCCATGTGACGCTAAGGATAAGATCGCCGAGTTTGATCGGGTCCTTCCAATATCCGATCTCATCGCGGAGCCTGAATGTCAGAGCATAAACTCCCGGTTGGTCTGCGGCGGGCCGAAAGTCGGTGACGGGAAAACGGTACGAGCGACCGGCATCGTCACGAGCGTAGACGCGAAACGCTCCGGCGTCCTCGTCCTCCATCAGGCTCACGTTCGTTACGAACATCACAGCCGTACTGCCGGGGCGAAAGACTTCGAGATGTTCTCGTACGAGCGAGTATCGGCGGGACTTCAGCGGCCTATAAGCAAGCACCCTGGGCGTCCCTTCGATACTTAGAAGGATAGGCGTTGGAGAATTCGGATCCCGATCTTCCTGAGCGCAGAGCAAATATGGCGAAAGCACCAGCAGCAAGACCGCTAACCAGAAACACTTTGCAGGACTTCTCTCGGCAGAGAACATACCTGACCTCCCGAATTTATTTGAATAGACTGTAGAGAAAAAAGCTGTCGTCTTTGAGGGAATCTTAAACGTTAAATCACGTTAAACACGCTTAATATAACAAAACTTGCAATTCATGCAAGGCTTCAGGATTTAATTTTGGGCGATTTGGAACTACCGTCCGTTTGGACGCATTCGGGCCTCGCGTGGTCGGATTTTCTTTCCGATTTGAAACGGCCTTTTTTCGATAGTATGATTCTCATGAATGCCAAGAGAATTCACGATTGAAACGCCGCCGAATTTTAACCTTGAGACTGCGGTCTGCGGCCACGGTTGGTATGATCTCGCTCCGTTCGTCTGGAATGCCGACTCAAAAAGTCTCTCGTATGTGTTCCGATCCGCGAACGGGAAGGCGGTTTCAAAAGGAGTCGTGTCGGCCGGGCCTCAAGGCATAATCGTTCGGCTTGATCGAGCGTCGGTTGGCCAGGAAAAGGTAGAACGAGACATCAGGCACATTCTTCGGCTTGGTGACGAGATGTCGGAGTTCTACGAAGTCGCATCCACAAAAGCGGGAACGCAGTGGGTGCGGTCTCGCGGCGCCGGAAGGCTGCTTCGATCGGCGACAGTTTTTGAAGATCTGGTCAAAACCCTCTGCACGACGAATTGTTCATGGGCGCTGACCCGCAAGATGGTCGAGAATAT
>DAIOWA010000091.1:0-8196 GCA_036758705.1 Pyrinomonadaceae bacterium
CAGGAGCGTCCGTTTATCGAAATAGTCGGCTAGTGCTCCGCCGACTATCGCGAGGATCGCCATCGGCACGAACTCGGCCAGATAGATGTAACCGACCATCGCGGACGAGTTCGTGAGCTGATACATCTGCCACGGCACGACAATGAAAGTCATCATCGAACCGAAGAATGAGATCAACTGCCCGAAGAACAGCAGTCGGTAGTCGCGCGAAACCCGCAATGGTGACAGATCTAGCAGCATTGGCTGATTTGTAAGTCTCTAAAGAAAAATGTGAACATTGTCTCCGCTTTACAAGATCATTCTGAACAAATGACCGTACTACGATCGAATCCCAACTGGCTAAACATCAGGGTAGTCTCAACCGTTCTTGTTACCAAACTGCTAATCCTTTTGTTTGGCGCTCTGGCTTTTGAAATGATCGAGAACAAGCCGGCAGCATCTGCGGGCGGTTATCTCGGAATTTGGAATCGGTGGGATGCGGCCCACTATCTTAAGATCGCGGAGCAGGGTTACACGAGCTTTGGTGATGACCGATTCTTGATAGTTTTCTTTCCGTTCTACCCGGCCGTTGTTGCCCTGATAGAAGTTGTTACGGGCAGCTATCTATTAAGTGCCTTTATTGTCTCAGGCGTGGCGTCGGTCGCGCTGGGGATCCTCTTTCGGGAATTGGTTCGATCGGACCACTCCGAGAAAGTTGCTCAGCTTTCGGTTTTGTTTCTTTTTATCTTTCCAACCAGCTATTTTCTACATATTCCTTACACCGAAAGTCTGTTCCTTGCTCTGACGATCGGCTCATTTCTTGCTGCCAGAAAGCGGTCGTGGTTGATTGCCGGTGCCCTCGGATGTCTGGCCTGCGCAACTCGCATCAACGGCCTTGTTCTGATCCCGGCGCTCCTATTTGAGGTATGGGAAGAATATCGCGAGGTACGGACGTTCAATACAAGGTGGATGTTCCTTCTATTGATCCCGTTCGGGTTCGCCGGCTATCTGCTTATCAACTATTTCGTAGCCGGCGATCCGTTGATCTTTCTAACCTATCAGCGTGAACATTGGTACAGATATTTTCGCTGGCCCTGGGAAGGAATTTGGGAAACAATAAAACGCCTAAACAATCCAAAGGTTGTCGATGCGCATATGAACGGATTTCAGGAACTCCTGTTTGTGTGCATCGGAGCTTCTGCTTTGTTATTCGGTTGGAAGCTCTTGAGGCCGTCATATCGAGTTTGGCTCGGGTTGAATTGGTTACTATTCGTCAGTACCTCGTTTGTACTAAGCGTACCGCGATATACGTTGACGCTATTTCCGGTCTTCATCGTCATGGGAGTGATCGCTAAGCACAGATGGTCACTCCGTCTCGCCTTTGCCTGTTGGTCATTACTCTGCCTTGCCCTATTTACGATCTTTTTTGTAAGGGGACATTGGGCGTTCTGACTTCACAAGTGCGTACGGTTAAGCACCGTAGATCTTTAACTTGAACTCGTCGTTTGCGGTGTAAACCTCGGCCCGCCTATTGGCGAAGCGTTCGGATTGCTTGAGGATCATCGGCAGTCCGCCGCGCGGCACCGCTGTTCCGTATTCGCGACGCGAAAAGATCGACGCGATCTGCGGATTCAGCCGTTGAGTGATACCGTAACGAATGGCTCGGGAGGCCGGCGGGACAAAGCCCTGAGTGCGACGAGCATTTACGAATTCGATGAAATTATCGTAGATGGTGATCCGCGTCGGAATGTCGCGGAGCGCGAAATCGCGGTGGATGAGTGCGTTCGCAAGAGCCTCGCGAACAGCGTATAGATGATAGCTTGATCTAGCTGCGACCGGGGCTCCGACAAGGTGCAGGCCGCGCTTGGCGGGCTTGTCTTTTGAGAGGTCGCAGTACCTTTCGATGAAGGCGACAACGGTTTCGTATTGCGTGTGAAGATTGCCCTTCACCTCGAGTTTTTCGACTAGCTGCGCGCCCCCGTTCTCTCCCGAGTAACGAGCCACCGTAACGACCGATCGCGGGAACAGTTCGGGCACGCGTTCGTTCTTTCCGAAAAGCATTAATCCCGCGACGGTCGGGAAGAAATCATCCGCACCGCCAACGGCCAGGATCAGGTCTTTCTTGAGAAAGTCAGCGGTTTGATAGAGATTGATCGTCGGGCTAACGTCCTCAAACGCTCCCGCAAATGACCAAAGCAGGCCGTCGTCAAAGTCTTTTTCCTCGGCGGTAAACAGCGGGATATTCTCGTACGCGAGCGGCCGGATCTCGTCGAGCCACATCGAAAGCTGCTCACGCGAAACCTCCCGCTTTTCCGCTCCGAACCGCATATAGAAGCGGCCTTCGCGGGTACGATAAGGCTTTCGCCTCGGCTGCACATCCAACGCAACGACACGCTTGCCGCTGTCGAACGCGATCGTATCGATCAGCGGGATGATCGGCGGGACGATCTCGTCGCGGCAGATGCGCGTCAATTCTTCCTGAACCCATTCGGGATTCGTAACGCCTTCTATCCGAAGCTGGTCGTTAACGCCGAAAATGATCGTGCCGCCGTTCGTGTTGGCAAGCGCGACGATGCCCTGCGTGATCCTTTCTGAGTTCGACAGGCGAACCTTTAGTTCGAGATACGTGTCTTCGCCGCCGCGGATCAGACGCAGCAGTTCGGTTTTTGATGTGAGTTGCGCGGGCTGAGAAAGAAGATATTCTTCGTGGGAACGGTCGGCCGATGGATCGAAACGCTGACTGTGTCTAAATCGTCGTCTGGCCATATGATGCGGCGTGTATTTTTTGTCAAGACGAGTCGCCGTTTGGCCCCGCCCGAATGCCCTCCGTAGGACATTACTGGAATTTCAAGGCCCCGTGACCTTGACCTCATTGAAACACGAACCGGGCATATTGTAAATATCTACCACTCTAGATTGTGCTCATGATCGCATTAGCCACAACATCCTGAGAAAGAATCGCAAAACATGGGCCGGGTTGCTCTCTCGAGACTGCAATATCGCATTTTCAACTCTTTCCGTCCTCTCCGATTCCGACCAAACCCTCAGCAAAATGTGGACGGAAGATGCAACTCCGTGCTATCATCGCAACCCCGCAATATGCGGGCTTCGAGGTTATGGTAATGAAACTATCGTCCACCCAACAAGATTTTCCGACCTACCGGCAGCCACCCGAGCCAAGAATTTTTTGTTTGTCGTGGGACACCGCTTCAAATCGTATAACTCCATTAGATTCTCATACTTACGCTCAAAAAGCCTGTCCCACGGTAATATTTATTCCGAATCTTTCGGATACCTTCGGAAATATTCCGAATAAATCGGAAACCGCCCTACCGAAATTTTGGTTTACCATGCCTCAATCCACATTCCGAAGCCGCAACGCCGAAATTGACATTGCCTGCACCTTTGCACTATCAACGTAGATACTGACTTCAATACTCAACAGTGGAATCTGAACGCGTAATCGCATATATCGGTATCGGCTCAAATCTCGGTGATCGCGCCGGGAACTTGCTGTATGCCGTCCGCGGGCTGATCGAGGCGAGCTTCCTTGTGACAAAGCTGTCGCCGGTGTATGAGACCGAGCCGGTCGGGATCGAAACGGAACTACCGTTCCTGAATATGGTTGCGGAGATACGAAGCGAGGCAGTGACACCGTCACAGATGATGGCGCGGCTGCTTCGTATCGAATATCTGCTGGGACGAACCGATAAGTCCCTCAAAAAGCCGCGCACCATCGACCTCGACCTGCTTTTCTTCGGAGGCGCCCAGACAGATTCCCCATTTCTCACGGTTCCGCATCCGCGTCTGCATCAGCGAAGGTTCGTCCTTGTCCCGTTGAATGACATCGCTCCGCATTTTGTCCACCCTACACTTCGCAAAGAAATACGTACGCTTCTTCACGATTGTGAGGATAGTTCGTCCGTGGTTCGTTGGAACCCGACGGGCCTGCGAGCCGAAGCCCAAGCCTGACACGCTTTGGACTTTTTCCGAATAGGTCTATTCTTATTAACAATTTATGGCGTATCTAAAGCCTGACAAACCGGAGAAAGTTTTCGTCCCCGCCCTTCGCGAAGCCAAGGAAAAAGGCGAGAAGCTTGTCTGCCTGACCGCATATGATTATCCGACCGCCCGCATCGTTGACGAGGCGGGAGTTGACATCATTCTCGTCGGCGACAGCATGGGCAACGTCATCCACGGATACGGAAATACGATACCCGTTACGCTGGACGAGATCTGCTCGGCAACAAAAGCCGTGAAGCGTGGTTCGCATCGGGCCCTGATCGTCTCGGATATGCCGTACGGCAGTTTCCATACGGGAGACGACGAAGCCGTCCGCAACGCACTGCGGTTAATGAAGGACGGCGGAGCGGAAGCGGTAAAGCTTGAAGGCGGACGGAATCGAGTCGGGTTGGTTAAACGGCTCGTCGATGAAGAGATACCTGTCGTAGCTCACGTCGGACTGACCCCTCAATCCGTCCACAAGATGGGCGGCTATCGCGTTCAGGCAAAGACGGCAGACGCAGCGAAGACGCTCATCGAAGACGCACATATGCTCCAAGAGGCGGGAGCCTTTTCGATCGTGCTTGAACTTGTCCCTCGTGAGGTGGCCGAGATCGTTACAAACGAACTGTCGATCTCAACGATCGGTATCGGTGCGGGAGCCGGCTGCGATATTCAGGTCTTGGTTCTGCACGACCTGATCGGCTTCACTTTCGGCCGCCAGCCCCGATTTGTACGGCAGTACGCAAATGTCAGCGAGGTCATCACGAACGCCATCACGCAATGGATGGAAGATGTGAAGACCGGCAATTACCCGAACGAACAGGAATCATACGGCTTCCCTGAAGAGGCAAAGAAGGAGATGAAAGCATGACCCAAGAGATTCCTCAAGAAACCCGGGAGAAGATCGCTGAGCTCTGCCGCAACCACCGAGTTCGCGAGCTGAGCTTGTTCGGCTCACGCTCTCGCGGCGATCATACCTCCCAAAGCGACTACGATTTCTTGGTGGCTTTTTTACCCGATGCAAGAATTGGCCTCATTGAGTTTTCGGGGATGCAGATCGAACTTGAGGAGTTGATGATGACCCGCGTAGATCTTGTCACGAAAGATGGTCTTCGTCCCTCGATCCGGAACAACGTGCTTTCCGAGGCACAGGTTATTTATGAGGCATGATGCCGAGTACTTACTCGACATAAGGAATTCCGCCAAGCTCATTTCGGGTTGGGTTGCGGGAATTAATGAAGAATCGTTTAATTCCGATTTACTGCTTCAAAGCGCTGTTCTTTTTCAACTAATGATAATCGGTGAAGCGGCAACTGGGCTGTCCGCTAGTATTCAGTCGAACTATCCGAACATAGAGTGGAAATCGCTCCGGGGATTTAGGAACATCATTGTTCACTCATATTTCAGTCTAAGCCTTCCGATCGTTTGGTCCGCTGCCGTGAACGATTCGAAACTGCTAGTACGTGAGGCAGAAAGAGTTTTGGCCGCTGAGTTCCCGATTGCCCTTTCTGATTCCGACGACTAAATCATGGAGATCATCAACCGCAGACAGCGAATGTTCTCGATCTCGCGTAAGCTGCGGCGAGACAACAAGAAGGTCGCTTTTGTCCCCACGATGGGGGCTCTTCACGAAGGGCACATCACCTTGGTGAAGGAAGCTCGCCAATCGGCCGATATAGTCATCGTCTCGATCTTTGTAAATCCGGTACAGTTCAACGACAAAGGTGATCTGCTGCGCTATCCGCGGGATCTCACGAGCGACGCTGCAATGCTCGCGGAATACGATGTTGACTATATCTTCGCGCCGGAAGAATCAGAGATCTATCCGGAAGGCTTCTCTACCTATGTTTACGTCGAGGGCGTGAGCGAAGGATTAGAGGGTGCATCAAGGCCGGGCCATTTCCGGGGCGTTGCAACGGTAGTCACGATCCTGTTCAACACGATCCGTCCGGACCTTGCGTTCTTTGGAGCGAAAGACGCACAGCAGGTTGCCGTGATCAGGCGTATGACCACGGATCTTGGATTCGAGACGGAGATCGTAGTGGTACCCACAGTTCGCGAAGAATCGGGGTTGGCGATGTCCTCTCGCAACGCGAATCTCACTCCCGAAGAACGCGAGAAAGCGGCGGTTATCTATAAAGGCCTGCGAGAAGCTAAACTCGCATTCCGCGCCGGCACACGAAACGCGGGGGAATTGATCGGAATCGTGCAGAAGGCTATCGAAGCAGAGCCTTTAGCTCGTATCGATTACGTAGCCGCAGTTGATGCAGCCACACTGGAACCTATTGAAAAGATTGAAGATAAAGAGGCCATCCTGTCTACCGCCGTCTATTTTGGCAAGGTTCGTCTTATCGATAACGTTGCCCTCAACAAGGGACAGTAGATGGCATATCTATTGCATCTAACCGACGTGGACAGTGATTTGAACTTGTCCATAAAGCTATGAAAACCCTAACCAAGATATTAGCGGTCTTCGTTATCACGATTGGTGCATTCGCTGCCGTCTCGGCTCAAACGTCGCTGCCGTCACTCAACGGCGGTTCGGTTGACGTTCAGGCTCAGAAAGGCAAGGTCGTCATCCTTGCGGTCGGCGCCAGCTGGCTGCCGCTGTCAGGTAAGCAGGCCGAGTTCACAAACGCGCTGGCGAAGAAGTATGCGGGCAAGAATGTCACGATCTACTTCGTCGCGACCGACTCGACGAATCCGAAATCAAAGAACTTTGCGACGGACGATCAGATCCGACAGTGGGCATCGACAAATCGTTTGACTGTCCCGATCCTTCGAGATTCGGATGGTACCAGCGTAATGAGGAAGTTCGCCGTTGACCAGCTTCCGGCTTTCATCGTGCTCGATAAGAGCGGAAACCAGTCGGGTGACGCGTTTGGCGGTATCGATCCGAAGTACGACATTACGGTTCCGATCGGCAAGAAGGTGGATTCGCTTCTCTGATACTTCGAGAACAATTCGAATTTGAAGGAGCCGGGCGAAATTGTCCGGCTCTACTTGTTTATGTCTGCAACCAGTCGATAAACGAGGCTGATCGGCAGTCCAACGACGTTCCAATAATCGCCCTCGATACCTTCGATAAATAAGGCTGCCTGAGCCTGAACTGCATATCCGCCAGCCTTGTCGAGCGGATCGCCTTTCTCAACGAGAAAATCGATCTCGGCGTCGGTCATCGATGCAAACTTCACTCGAGTCGATTGTATGTTGACATTCGCCGAGCCATTCCGCGACACCGCCACTCCAGTCAGCACCGCGTGCCAGTTTCCGGCGAGCATCGCGATCATACGACGTGCGTCGTCGAGGTCAACCGGTTTGCCGATGATCTTGCCACCGATAACGACCGTCGTATCGGCCGCAAGCACGAGCTGATCATGATACGACGAACTCACCGCCTTGGCTTTCTCAACCGCGAGGCGTTGAACATAATCCTCAGGCGATTCGCCGTCCACAACGGATTCATCGACATCCGGGATCGCCTTCTCAAATGCCCACCCGACTGAATTCAAGATCTCAGCGCGCCTCGGACTTCCCGAAGCGAGAACCAGCTTCGGCAGATCAACCGCCATTTTTGCATCATTTAGCATTTCGTTCTCTTGTCGTTTAAGATGATAGTGCATCAACAGTGCCTGCAGAAATGAACGCGTTTATCAACACATTGCCGGGAGTTTTCGACGCTATCCAGGCGTCGGACGAAGTGCGCGATGCGTTCATTTTTGCGGCGTGGCGAAACGTTGCCGGTCAACAGGTTTTCGAACGAACGATGCCGCTTTCGGTTGAAAACAAGCGTCTTGTGATCGCGGTTTCGGACATGACATGGAAACGAAATCTTGAGACGCTCGGCTCGCAGCTTCTCTTCAAATTGAACGCCGCGTTAGGAAAGCCCCTCGTCGATTTTATTGAGTTTCGCATCTCGGCTTCCGACATTGCTCCGGCGGCGAACAAGTCCGACGATTTCGATGAGGAGTCGGCACCGCCGGTAGAGATCGCAGTTTCGGCTCGAGCGATCCGCAGCGATGAGCTTCGAGCGACAGTGTTGAAAGCTGCGGCCAACTGCCTGTCGCGGCAAAAGTAGGATCTATGGACGTACGAAAAATAGCAAAGCTCGCACATTTGGAGATCACGGATGACGAGGTCGCGATGTACACGCCTCAGATGGCGAATATCGTCAAGTATGTTGAGCAGTTGAACGAGCTTGACACAGATGAT
>DAIOWA010000092.1:0-8188 GCA_036758705.1 Pyrinomonadaceae bacterium
TGACCCGCCTCAGTCCGTACGAAATTGTCAGCGACCTAGAATCGATAGTTAAAACCGAACCGGAAATTGTGGCTTTTTACATGTGCTGAGTGAGTGAACGTGTTTTCCGGAAACGCCTCAACACCTTCACCGAAGTCGGTCGTCAGGTTATTGCTCGTCCCCGAGATCCGGCCAAAATCGGCAAACAGATACTCGACCTTTGCGGACCAACGCTCGGACATCTTGACCTCAACGCCGCCTCCCGCCGCATAACCGGTACGAGTCTTTTTGAACTCGGCGGTCTCAAGTGCGTCGGAATCGTTGTCTGAAAACACAGCGTTATATTCGACGTCGGTCATTGCAAGGCCGCCAGTCGCATAAAGCAGTGCCGGCCCCGCCGTCACACCAACTCGCGGACGAGCCGTAAACAGCCAGTTCGTCTTCACCGACTGAGCAATCTCGAAACTCGAAGTGCAGCATGGATATTCGTCACCGGACGTGATGACTTTATTGATCCGATGTGCTCCGAAATCAGCCTCCGCACCTATCACGAAGCGGCCGAATTGTTTGTTATAGCCTGCCTGCCCGCCGCCATTGAATCCGTTCGACTTGATCGTCTGACCTCCAACGCTGTTGATCGCCGGTACGCTGCTCGATTCAAAATAGCCATTCGCGTCAAAGATCGTCGAAGTATTGACACCAGTACGACCGACGGTGATCCCGGCATAGCCGCCGACGTATGCACCGGTCCAGTCGTCAGACGTGGATGATTGTGCGAGCGTCGCACCTGCGGCGAACGCTACGAATACGAATGAAAGGATGGCGGACGTGAACTTTTTAGTACTATTCCTCATTGGGGACTCCATTGTAATGCTGTTTTTAGCTCGTTATGTAAATAGATTGGTAACTCAGGACAGTGTTGGCCGCCGTGACGGCGAACAACAAAAGTGATGACGATATTTTACTATGTCTTTTGCACAGAATGGCGGCATTTTTTTCGCCGTCCTAGTTATCCCACGCGAAGCTAAGCGAACTTTCGTATCAGCTTATGAGCAATTTTAATGAGAATTATCTGACGGATGCAGTTCATTCGTTGCGAAATTACAAGCGACTTGCCGATCGGGCGATCGAACAAGTTAGCGATGAAGAGTTTTTCGCGACCATCGATATGGAATCGAATTCTATCGCGGTGATCGTCAAGCATATCGCCGGCAATCAGCATTCGCGTTGGCGCGACTTTTTGACGACCGATGGCGAAAAGCCGGATAGAGATCGGGACCGTGAGTTCGAATTGATCGCAGATACGCGCGAATCTTTGTTGGAGTTTTGGGAATCCGGCTGGACAACGCTTTTCGCCAGCATTGAACCGCTCACAGACGAGGATTTCTCAAGGACGATCACGATCCGTGGTGAGCCGCACACTGTCGTCGAGGCTATCAATCGACAACTAACGCACTACAGCTATCATATAGGTCAGATCGTCTTCCTTGCTAAATACCTGAAGTCTTCCGATTGGAAGACTCTAAGTGTGCCCCGGAACCGGTCAGCTCAATACAATCAGCACCTCGCCGATCAACAGGCGGCGGGTATTGAGAAATCGAACAGGATGGAGACGGCTATCCTATTTGCCGAAAAACAAAAATGATGGCTCGGAATTCCGGGCCATCAAAACCTCATACTTTAGTATCGGCGATATCCGCCCAATCGAACGCGGCTGATGACCTGAATACGTGTTCGGCCATTCGGTAGATAGGTGATCCGATAAGTTTCACGATATCGTCGGCCGTATCTCCAAACTATTCGCGTCCGGGTAATGATTCGAACTCGGCCTCGATTCCAGTTTCGACCTCGGCGCTGTCGGTAAATCTGTACTTCAGACATTGAAACGGAGTTATTCGAATTTTTCGCTTCCGCTGTTACAGGGACGACGATCCCAATCGCCAGAAACATCAGGGAAAAAATTATTGCCTTCATCATAATTTGCCTCCTTGGTCTTTCCTTTTCTGCTTAACTATAACGGCGATTTTTCACCATTTCGCATCCGAAATGAACGCAATCACCACCGTTACATACGCAAAGCGTATTGTTTTCATACCGATACCGGAGAGTACCCTTGAACGTCGCAATCATCGTGCCCGAAAATCGCCGGTCGTGTGATAATCTAACGAATCACTCCTTTATGAAGGGAATCTCCATTCTCGGTTCTACCGGCTCAATCGGCTGCAACACCCTTAAAGTGATCGAGCATCTCGGCGGCTTTCGCGTTGTAGCGATGGCGGCGGGACGCAACATCGAAAAATTTGCCGTGCAGGTCGCGAAGTTCCAGCCTGAGCTTGTTTCCGTCGATACCGAAGAGCATGCCGAGGAACTGGCTCGGCTGCTTCACGGAATGCGTCCAGAGATCCTTTGCGGAACCGAAGGCCTCGTGGCCGCTGCGACTCATTCGGACGCCGAGATTATTGTATCCGCGACCGTTGGGGCGGTTGGATTCGTACCGACGCTTCGAGCGATCGAGGCCGGCAAGCGGATCGCGTTGGCGAACAAGGAAACGCTCGTAATGGCCGGTGAATTGATGACCGCTGCGGCCGCGAAAAGTGGAGCTGAGATCCTGCCCGTCGACAGTGAGCACAACGCGATTCATCAATGCCTGCGGGGCGAAGTAAAGACGGAAGTAAAGCGGCTCATACTGACCGCCTCGGGCGGCCCGTTTCGTGAAAAATCAAAGCAAGAGATAGCGGCGGCGACCCGCGAACAGGCTCTCAAGCACCCGAATTGGTCGATGGGCGACAAGATCACCATCGACTCGGCGACGCTGATGAACAAGGGACTCGAGGTGATCGAGGCTCGATGGCTTTTCGGTTTCGACGCCGATCGGATATCGGTGATCGTTCATCCGCAGTCGGTCGTGCATTCGATGGTCGAGATGGTCGACGGATCGGTGATCGCTCAGCTGGGTGTGACCGATATGAAGCACCCGATCCAGTACGCCCTAACCTATCCTGACCGGCAGGAAGGCTGTCTTGAGCCGCTGGATCTCGGAAAGCTCAACAGGCTCACATTTGAAGAACCCGATCTCGACCGGTTCCCGTGCCTCGGCCTTGCGTATGATGCGCTGAACGCTGGCGGGACGATGCCCGCCGTGCTCAATGCAGCGAACGAGGTTACGGTGCGTTCATTCCTCGAGGGAAAAATCGGACTGGCTCAGATAGCTGCTGTAAATAAAGGAGTTATGGACGAATATTCACCTGCGGCGGCCGATTCGCTTGAATCGATCCTCAACGCCGATGGGTGGGCACGTTCACGCGCTATAATGAAGATCGAACGATCAGCCGCCGCAGTTTAATTACAACTTGCGTCGGCCTTCAGGTTTCTAAAAGATTGTCGCGGAATTATTAGTGTTATGCCCGATATTTTATTAGTCATTTTAGCCGTCATATTCGTTCTCGGCATTGCGATCAATATCCATGAGTTCGGACATTTTATTGTCGCGAAGATCCTCGGGATGCGAGTCGAGGCGTATTCGTTCTTCGGCCTCGGGCCGCGAATTTGGGGTTTCAAGGTCGGCCATACCGACTATCGTATCTCGGCGATCCCGCTCGGTGCCTACGTAAAGCTTTATGGCGACGAGGCTACGGCCGCGCTCGAAGGCGGCGAGTCGGATGGCGAAAAAGTTCCCGACTCTGAGCTTTACGAACTCCGGCCGCGTTGGCAGAAGTTCCTAGTAATGCTTGGCGGGCCGTTCATGAATATCGTGCTCGCGTTGGCTATCCCTTTTGCCGGGGCACTGATGTACGGGGTCCCGTCAATGCCGGCACCGATCGTCGGTATCACCGATCAAGGCGGAGCGGCTCAGACCGCGGGAATTCAAGCGGGCGACCGCATTATCGCGATGAATGGCGTGGAGAACCCGACCTGGGAAGCCGTCCACGATGAATCGTTGATCTCGCCCGGGCGCGCGATCCAGATCACGGTCGATCGCGGAGGAACAAAGATCCCGCTTACGCTTACACCTACGGAAGCAATTGTTAAGGGAAACAAGATAGGCGAGATCGGGATGCGTCCGGATGTCGGCGTCGAACCGGTTGTAGCGGGCACTATAGTGCCCGACAGCCCCGCAGCCCAAGCCGGTCTCCAGCCCGGTGACTCTGTGATCGCGTTCAACGGCCAAACGGTCAAGAACAGTCAGGAATTGACAACACAGATCCGTGCGAATAAGGATGCTCCCGGCAAATTCACGATCGAACGCAACGGACAGCGGATCGAACTGACGACACTGGCAAAACCTAACGAAAGTGGCACATATATGATCGGCGCTGCATTTGGCGCGGCGGAGATCACGGCTCGCGTGCCGGTGGGTGCAGGCGGTGCGGCGGCCTTCGCCTATGAGTCGAATATGCGTGTCCTGAGACTAACGGGTCGCGTATTTGGGCAGATGTTCAGCGGGCAAAGGTCGGTCCGCGACGCGGGCCTGGCTGGCCCGGTCGGCATTGTGCAGATCATCTCGAACGTAGTTAAGGATGCAGGATTTGCAGGTCTTTTCGCCATCCTTGCGGTTATCAGCCTGAATCTCGGTATCTTCAATCTCCTGCCGATCCCGCTGCTGGACGGCGGACAGATCATGGTGCTTGGAATAGAGAAGGTGCTGTCGTGGTTCGGTGCGACGCTCTCGATGGCAGTTCGCGAGTATATTCAATACGCCGGCCTCGGGATCATCCTGCTGTTGATGGTGTTTACGTTATTCCTCGATATTTCGAGATTGTTTTAGGTTCAGAGTGCAAGCTTTAGCTTGTACTTCGTGTAACGATTAGTCTATTTTCCAACGGGGGAGACGAGCTAAAGCTCGCACTCTGAACAGTTATGAAACGAGTTTCGCGGGCGGTAAAGATCCGTGACATACAGATAGGCGGCGGTGCTCCGGTTTCGGTTCAATCAATGACCAAAACCGATACGACCGATGTCGAAGCAACGCTGAAGCAGATCGATGAGATGGTCGAGGCGGGATGCGAGATCGTCCGTATTGCGGTGCCTGATGATGACGCCGCAGCGGCGATGTACGAGATTCGCAAGCGGACGAGCGTGCCGATCGTTGCGGACATCCACTTTCATTACAAACTCGCATTAAAGGCCCTGGACGCAGGCATCGACAAGCTACGCATCAACCCCGGCAATATCGGGTCTATCGATAGAGTTCGTGAGGTCGTGCGTGCCGCTGAGGCGCAGAACGTGCCGATCCGCATCGGCGTGAACGGCGGTTCGCTTGAGAAGGACCTTCTTAAGAAATACGGCTCGGCGACGCCTGAAGCAATGGTCGAAAGCGGGATGCGGCACGTCCGTATCCTTGAGGATCTGGGCTTTGGCAACACCGTGATCTCGTTGAAGGCGAGCGACGTAAATCGCATGGTAGCTGCCTATAGGTTGATGGCCGAGAAGGTAGATTATCCGCTGCACCTCGGCGTGACCGAGGCCGGAACGCCCTTTGGAGGAACGATCAAATCAGCTATCGGGCTTGGGACACTGCTGCACGAAGGCATCGGCGATACTATCCGTGTTTCGCTGGCCGCGGAACCGCACGAAGAGGTGCGTGTAGGCTGGGAAATATTGAAATCATTGGAGTTACGCAAGCGAGGCGTAACGGTTGTGGCCTGTCCGACCTGTGGCCGGCTCGACATCGACAACTTCGTCGAGATCGTCACCGAAGTCGAGCGGCGTCTGGCTCACGTCCAGGAACCGCTGCACTTGTCGATCATGGGCTGCGCCGTTAATGGCCCGGGCGAGGCTCACGATTCGCAACTCGGGATCACGTTCGGCCGAAATGTTGGAATGATTTTCAAAGACGGCGTTCCGATGCGTCGGGTGTCGGGAGAGGACATCGTCGAAGAGTTCGTGAAAGAGGTCGAGATCCTTCGAAAAGAGGGCTCTGATGCGAAGTCGCTCGCCGCTGATAAGCCGCTTGTTCAGATCACTTAGGGGAATAGGATCGTGAAGGGATAAGCGGGGATATTCCTGACAATTCCGAAGATCAACAACAGTACAAAGGTGGTTCCCACGAGCCCGGCGCTCATCTTGCCGAAACCGAATCCCCGTCCGCGTACGGCCGTAAGCACCAGCGAAAGAAACCAATAGCCAAAGAAGATCGCGACGAGCGGTATCAGAGCATTAAAGTCCAATGCCGTCAGAACATCGCCGTGAAACAACGCGTGAAATCCGCGAGTCATCCCACACCCGGGGCAGGCAAAACCCGTCATTGTATAGAGCGGGCAAGCCGGGAAGATACCTGAGCTAGTCGGCTCGAAGTACCACACCGCCGCAACGCCCGCAACCATCGTAGCAGCTCCGACGGCGGCCCATACCCGTTCAGAGGTTCCGCCTACCTGCGGAGACAATGCTGCTTCAATTGCCACGCTCCAATTATATAACTTATTTGTCGTCCGGATCAGGCGGAACAAACCTGTACACGACAACCCCCGCAACCTTTACGGGGTTTCCTGAGAGAAACGTTGGCGAAAATGTTGCTTGCCGCGCCGCATCGACCGACGCCGCCCGGAGAAGAGGGTGTCCGGAAACCGCCGAAGCAGCGATGACTTTCCCCTCTTCGTCGATCACGATCTGCACATTTACGGCACCACCCGCACGCACTGCTTTGGCCGCCGGCGGGTATCCTGGCTTCGGTAAAGATATGGCCTTTCCGTTGAGGATCCCACCGTTGACCGAATTCATGTCAGGCTTTTTGGTGTCATCATCGACGGCTTTGGCATTCGAAAAGTTGTAAACAATAACGCCCTTAATGCGGACAGGATTGCCGTTGAGCAGCGTCGGCGAGAATCGCGCACCCCATGCGGCTCTTTCACCTGCGTCGCGAAGGATAAGATCTGCGACAGGGAGTTCGACCTCTTCTCCGGTAGAATTTCGAGATTTCTGGGGCTCGTCCAGAGCGGTTGCGGACACCACGTTTCCGGCCTCATCGATCTCGACAGCGACTCGAACGATCCCCGCGAGACCGGCCGTTTTCGCCGACTCGGGATACTCGGGTTTTGGGAGACTAATGGCTTTGCCGTTAAGTACACCTCCGTTTATCTGCTTTGGGATGGCTTGGGCTGATGCTGCGGCGCAGAACGTCACTAGAATACCGACAAGAACGATCGACCTCATAGAAACTATCCTCCTAGATGCTGATGGAAACTACTGTCCGCATTAGACACCAAGTCGAACCTATTTGTTCCCGACAATTTTCAGGCCGCCATTTTCACGAACAATCCATCAGTCGCGACCTTTCGATTAATGTTTACAAGATAATTAAACTGAAGGACTTCGATCTCGGTTATCCATCGCTCGATCATGCTCGTGGTCGCTTCACTGCTTAGTCTACTGAGATCGGCATCGATGTCGGCGTTTGCGATGGCGGTTGGACCAACTCCTTTTGCAAGAGCAAAGACATCGCGAACCAACGTTTCAAGGATCGCGATCGTATCTTCGTAGCGGTCCTTATTCTTTGCGTCGTTGATCTGCTCGCTTGTTTGGAGCATCGACGAGATGTTGCCTGAGATGAGGGCCGCGCGGATAACGGCAACCATCGAATCGCGTGTTTGCCTGAACCACGGGATATCTAAGGATAGAGCCTTCCCTACGCTTCCGCCGGATACACGGGCTGCGAGCAATGCTTCCTCTGGTGGAAATTTACCGGTTGAGACAATATGTCTTTCGATCTCGGCCGTCGGAATTGGTGCAAACCGAATCATCTGACACCGCGAGCGGATCGTTTGAAGCAGGGCGTCAGGACGCGAGGCGACAAGGATCAGATATGTGGTCGCCGGCGGCTCTTCGAGCGTTTTTAGCAGTGCGTTTGCGGACGAATCGTTCATCTTCTCCGCGTCGTTGATGATGAAGATGCGTTTATCAGCCTCGAACGGACGAAAATGAGCCTCACGTTCAAGTTCGCGGATCGCCCCCACGCGAAGGTTGCGTTTGTAGGGCACAACCATCCCTACATCGGGGTGATCGCTTAGGAAGACGGCGTCATAATCCTCACCTTTTTCGGGCTTTGGAATGTCGAAGACGCCGATACGCGAACACACCGCGCACTTGCCGCAGCCACCATCAGGACACAATAAAAGACGTGCTAATTCGAATGCGAACAGTTTCTTGCCGACGCCTTCGGGACCCGCGAATAGCATCGACTGCGGCACGCGTGTATTGGCCGCAAGCCTTTGCA
>DAIOWA010000093.1:0-8157 GCA_036758705.1 Pyrinomonadaceae bacterium
CGCAGTGGACGTTCGAAGAGATCGCGACCGATCGGAAGCTCTCGAACGAACTGAACGCGACGGATATCCGCAGCATGCTCTTCACCGGCGACGACGAGTGGAAGAAGCTCGTGCCGAAGTCGGTGGTCGAGATCGTTGGCAAGTTTAAGAAGACCGAAACGTTTGCGACGCTCGAAAAAGAGTTCGCGTACGTTACCGACTACAAGGAAAAATCTAAGTTCGTCGGATTCAACTTTCCGGCGACGTTCGTCACGACCGATGCGGTCTGCGTTGCTCGCGGACATATTTTGCTTGTCCGCCGCGGGCATCAACCCGGCCTCGGCCAACTCGCATTGCCCGGCGGATTTGTCGTACCCGGCGTTCGCTTGAAAGACAACTGCATCAAGGAGCTTCGTGAGGAAACGTCGATCGGTGTAGATACGAATACGCTTCGCCGTGCGATCAAGGCGCACGAAGTATTCGATGAGCCTGACAGATCGCAACGCGGCCGAACGATAACGCATGCGTTTTACATCGAGCTGTTCCCGAAGCTTGAAGACGGGCTGCCGCTTGTAAAAGGCGGTGACGATGCGGACAAGGCGATGTGGCTTCCGATCTCGGCGCTCGGTAGTGTCGAGGACGAGTTTTTCGAGGACCACTACGACATCATCCGGTACTTTTTGGATACGCCGGCAAATCGGGAAAAATAAACCAACTCGCCTCACGGAGAGGCGACAGACAACGAATTCACACGGAGTGAAAAAATGAAAAGCAATAGAATTCTTGATACCGACTCGTACAAGACGAGCCACTACCTTCAATATCCTCCCGACACGCAAACGGTATTTTCTTACCTCGAATCACGCGGCTCAGAACGCGGTTGGGATTCGAGCATCTTCTTCGGCCTTCAGTATATTTTGAAGGAGTATTTCGAAGAGCCGATCAGCTACGACGAGTTTTACGAGGCGGCGGCGATCGTCCCGAAACACGGCGTGCCGTTTAACGAGGCGGGATGGAAAAAGCTGATCGAGAAGCATCGCGGACGTCTGCCCTTGCGGATCAGGGCGGTGCCCGAGGGAACGATCCTTCCGCTTCACAATGTGCTGATGACGGTCGAGAATACCGATCCCGAATTCTTCTGGCTGACGAGCTATTTCGAAACTCAGTTGATGCGTCTGTGGTATCCGATAACGGTTGCGACGCAGAGCTATCATCTGAAACGTTTGATCTTCAGCTACCTCGCGAAGACCGCTGACAACCCCGCAAGCGAGATACATTTCAAGCTCCACGATTTCGGAGCACGCGGCGTTTCGAGTGCCGAATCTGCCGCGATCGGCGGCGCGGCGCATCTTGTGAATTTTCAGGGAACGGACACGATAGTCGCGTTGCGACTGCTTCGCGACTATTACAACCACGAGATCTCGGCGTACTCGATCCCGGCCGCCGAGCATTCGACGATCACAAGCTGGGGTCGCGAGAACGAGGCCGAGGCGTATCGCAATATGCTCAAGGCGTACGCGAAACCGGGAAGCCTGATCGCGGTCGTTTCCGATTCGTGGGACATCTACAACGCAGTCGAGCATATCTGGGGAGAGACACTTCGGCAGGAAGTGATCGATTCCGGAGCGATGGTCGTCATCCGGCCCGACTCGGGTGAACCGGTCGAAGTCGTGTCGAAGGTGACGAATCTGCTTGCTGAGAAGTTCGGAACCGAGACCAACTCGAAAGGTTTCAAGGTGCTGAAGAATGTTCGCGTCATTCAGGGCGACGGCGTGAATCCGGATTCCATCGCGGCGATACTCGAAAGGCTGACCGGCGAGGGATTTTCCGCGACGAATATTGCGTTCGGTATGGGCGGAGCACTGCTGCAGAAGGTCGATCGAGACACGTTAAAGTTCGCGTTCAAATGCTCGGCGATCCAACGCGGCGGCGAATGGCAGGACGTCTACAAAGACCCGATCACTGACATCGGCAAGCGTTCAAAACGCGGCCGGCTTGACCTGATCAAGCACGAAGACTCGGATGGAAAAACGAGGTTCGAGACGATCCGCATCGACGACGTCGGCCGCGACGACGAACCGGCTGCATCAACCGCGATGCGAACAGTCTTTCAGGACGGCGAGATCTACGAACTCGCAAACGATTCGCTCGACGTGATTCGCGGGCGGGCGTCGGCTGAGTTCGTGTAACCTATGCGTCGGGCCGCATCGAGCTATGTTTCGGTGCGGCTCGACGAAACTTTCATCCACATTAAAAACGCCGCGATGGCGACGATCACGCCGGTGACGATGTGGATGGTCAGTCCAGCTTCGGGACCGCGTTCGCGGTAGAGCAGTACGGCGTCGAACGTCGGCAGAGCAAGCACGACAGTTAACAGGATCGCGACCGACTTCCACTGCCGCAACACCAGAAGGACGAGGCCGGTGACAACGATCACGATATTGCGGGCGAGATAGACGCGGTAATAGAACATCTCGGCGGCGTCATAGGCGGGAAGCCCGAATCGCATCGAAGCCGCGGTCGGGTCGTAGATCCCGCGGATGCCAAAGAACACGAACGCCACGGTCAGAACCACCGCGAACCCAACGCCGACATTTCCCAGAACCTTCTTCATAGTTTTCTCCGCTCGTACGGTAGAGTACTTTAAGATTCAGAAATGTCACTATCACCACGGGAAGAATTCATTGCAGCGATCGGTACTCATCAAGCGGCATTCGGCCTTGAGCTGAGTGCCGGCGTGGTCGAACGTCTGGCGGATCATTTCGATCTCGTCACCGAGCACAACCCACTGCTCCACCTGACCGGACCTGCGACACCGACCGAGTTTGCCATTCGCCACGTGCTCGAATCGCTCACGATGTTGGAGCATCTTCCCGAAGGCGCACGCTTCGCCGATGTCGGCAGCGGGGCCGGTTTTCCGGCGCTCCCGTGCCTGATCGCCCGCGAAGACCTACGATCGGTGCTGATCGAATCCAAAGAAAAGAAAGCAACCTTCTTAAAAGCCGCAGTCGAGAAACTAGAACTCAAATCACGAGTCACGGTCGTCAATCGACAGTTTGCCGAACTTCAGCGGCCAAACGTAACCCATGTCACCTGCCGAGCGCTTGATCGATTTACTCAGCATCTGCCAAGACTCGTTAAATGGTCCGGGAGTAGAACACTGCTCTTCTTCGGCGGCCCCGCACTCCGCGAAGAACTGCAGCGGCTTGGCCTCAAGATCGAAGAGAGGCTGATGCCGCTGTCGGAGCAACGTTTTTTGTTTGTTTCAAGACGGGCTACTGCTCTACAGTCATTATCTTCTTGACTCGAGCAAAGTTCGCGTTCACACGGGCCATCAACACTCTAACGAGCGCGGGCCTGTCGAGCAGGGTGCCATGAACGGGGGTAGCCAGCAGGGGCACTCCGTACTTCTCCGCGATCGCATCGTATCGGGGACGGGACCGGGCGTACTGTGTCGAACTGGTTCCAAGGACGGCACTCATCTCGTAGACTAAACCTTCATTGTCCCGAAAAAGCTTCGTGATCTGGCCGGTTTTGATCCCGGGGCTGCCAATGCGACCGTCGCGCCGAGCCAATGAAACGAAAGTAAGCCCGATCATGTTGTGAAGGAAGTACTGCGTAAACGGTGATCCGGCCGACATATCAACGTCGGGTTCCCTAGTTAGGACGCGTTTCAATTCCGCTTCCATGAACTCTGATTTCTCGATCAATACTGTGATCGTGTCGAAGGTGTCAGCATCGACAAACTCTTTAGTTACAGGTGCCGCATTTGCGCTAGCGTCGGGATTCGCGTCCCCCGAGCTTCTTGAGAAAACACCGTTGCTTAGTCCGAACTGATCGAGCCCAGGTCGACGCGCCTGGGGTTTCGGCGTGGGCGATGGCGACCCCGACGGAGTCGTTTGCGCGATCGCTGCGCCGCTGATCAAGGTGAGAAAAAGCGTCAGGGCTATCGCTAGACGAAGCATAATGTTACCTCGCGAGCCGCGATTCAAGATCGTACTCACGAAGCCTTCGATACAGCGTCGATGGAGAGATGCCTAACAACTCGGCGGTCTTGCCGCGGTGCCAGCCGGTCTTTTCGAGGGCGCTCAGTATCTGCTGACGCTCGACGTCGCGGAGGTTGGTTGGCGATACGTTTTGGAACGCGGCAGGTTGGGCTGCGGCCGATCCGTTGTAGCTGACCGAAACCTGCGGGCGTTCGGTGCGATAGACGACCTCGGGCGGAAGTTCCTTCGTGGTGATGCGGCCATTATCCGAAAGCAGCACCGCACGTTCGAGACAGTTGCGAAGCTGGCGGACGTTCCCGGTCCAGGAGTATCCGCGGAGAGCTTCGAGCACCTGCGTCGAAAGCTGGAGCGGCGAACCGTTACCGAAGTTCTGCAGCAAGTGGCGGGCGAGAGGTTCGATGTCTTCGCGACGTTCGCGAAGCGGGGCGATGCCGATCTCGAAACTGTTGATGCGATATAGGAGATCCGCACGGAAGACGCCATCGTAAACGGCGCGATCGGTATCACGATTCGTCGCCGCGATCAGCCGCACATCAACCTCAACTTTCTTAACACCGCCAACGCGAAAGAAGCTGCGGGTCTCAAGCGCTCTTAACAGTTTGGACTGAAGCTGCGACGGCATTTCCATCACTTCATCCAGGAACAGCGTGCCGCCATCGGCTAGTTCGAACAGTCCAAGTTTGCGCGTACGGGCACCCGAGAACGCACCTGCTTCGTGGCCGAAGAGTTCGGATTCAAGAAGCGTATCCTGCAACGCGGCACAGTTCAGATCGATGAACGGTTTGTCGCGACGCGGGCTTAGCCGATGGATCGCCTGTGCGACGAGTTCCTTGCCGGTTCCGGATTCGCCGGTGATGAGCACCGACGTTTCCGACGGAGCCACGCGACGAACCAACCGAAGCACTTCCTTCATCTGCGCCGATTCGGCGATGATGTCCGGCAACGAGCCATTCACGCGTTCGATCTGCGCACGCAGACGCTGATTATCGACGCGAAGCTGATACTTTTCCGCGGCGGCCGTAACCAAAGCCGCCAACTCCGCGATGCGGTACGGCTTCGTCAGATAATCGTACGCTCCAAGTTTCATTGCCTCGATCGCCGTTTCGACCGTACCTTGCCCGGTGAGCATAATCACCTCGGGAGGATTCTGACTTCGTTCGCGCATGCGGCGCAAGAGGTCCATGCCGTCCAGACGCGGCATATTGATGTCACAAAGGAGAATGTCGAAATCCTCTGACTCAAGCTTCGCCCAAGCCTCTTCCCCATCTTCGGCCGTATCGACCGCGTGGCCCTGTCGTGAGAGTTCTTTTTGGACCACGAGACGGAGATTTTTTTCGTCATCGACTACGAGTAGTTTTGCCATAGGTAAGTTGGGAGAAGTAGCGTTATAAGTCCGTACGGATGGCTGACGGGGGAATCAGCTCGCCTCCGAAACGGGCAGGAGAATCGTGAATGTCGTGCCTTTGCCGACGTTCGAGCGGACGCTCAATCGGCCCGCGTGATCTGTGATTATGCCGTAGCATACAGCCAAGCCGAGCCCGGTTCCTTTACCGACCTCCTTTGTCGTAAAGAAGGGCTCGAATATCTTCGAAAGGTCCTCGGCCGGGATGCCAGCACCGGTGTCCTTGATCTCGATCGCAATGCTTTTGTGCTGTGCAGCCGTGCGGAATGTGAGCGTTCCGCCGTCGGGCATCGCGTCGATCGCGTTTGTCGCAAGTGCAATAACGGCCTGCTGTATCTGGCCGCTGTCTGCGTTCACCTGCGGCAGTTCGTCGGCAAGTTCGAGAACAATGCTGACCTGGTCGCCGCGTTTCTGGTGAGAAATAAGATTCGCCGAGGATCGAAGGATCTCGTTGATCTCGATCGGATGCCGGTCGCCCGTTCGGCTGCGGCTGAAATCGAGCAGGCCGGTGGTGATCGACTTACAGCGGAAGGCTTCGCTCTTGATCAGGCCAAGATATTCATCAAGGTCTTCTTTTCCTTCGACCCCGTCGAACGCACCTTCTGCGGTCCGCTGTTCAAGCGCTTCCGCACAAGCCGATATCGTTGCAAGCGGATTATTGATCTCGTGGACGACGCCGGCGGCAAGTCGGCCGACCGCCGCGAGCTTGTCCGCACGCGACACCGCATGGATCGCTTCAACCCGCATCGTCACGTCTTCACCGACCGTTATCACATGCGTAACCTCGCCGGTGGCAGAATCCTTCA
Organism: Pyrinomonadaceae bacterium; assembly: GCA_036758705.1. GTDB lineage: Bacteria > Acidobacteriota > Blastocatellia > Pyrinomonadales > Pyrinomonadaceae > OLB17. Next base: position 6,195 of record DAIOWA010000093.1, read on the forward strand.
TCGGCACCTTACTCACCATCCAGTGTTTGGTGGAACCATCCTCGGCGGTCGTTTGCTGCTCGATCCGCTCGATTCGGCCGGTGCGAAACGCACGTTCGAATTCTTTCTTTACCTGTCCTTCCGGATAGCGTGCAAGGACCTCAAAAACATTACGCCCGATCGCCGAATCTCGGGGAATTCCCTGCAGCCCGATCTCGCGATGTCGATTCCACGTAACGATGCGAAAGTCGCGGTCGACAACGTAGAGCGAGACCGGCAGAGCGTCGAGAACGGCTTCGGTAAACTTGCGGTGTTCTTCCTTCGCCTGCGTGACCGAGTTATTTATCGCGGCTTCGTAATGTGCCGAGAGATTCACGCTCATCGCCGCCATCTGTGTTGCAGCGTCGATCAGGCTGCTGCGTGCATCAGTGAATGAATCACGCGTCGAAAATCCGACAATGATAGCACCCTTGATCTCGCCATTGATGTGCAGCGGCGAAACGTATTCGGCGCTGTGCAGATTTCCGGAGAGCAGAAAGTTCCCGCTGCTTTCTTCGAGATATCCGACCTGCGGCGGCAGCAGATCTATCCATTTCTCGAATCGGCCCTTGTCCAGAAACTCCGAGACGATCTCGCCCTTGGCGTCGAATGCACAGCTCACGACGCCGATGTTCTCAAGCTCGGCAACGAACGCACACAGCTCAGCCCCGACACCGTTCTGGATCGCATCCGCTACGCGGCAGGCGACCTTTTTCGGGTGTACCATGAACAGAAGACTCCGGCCGAGGTCCGAAATAAATTTCAGTTCCGGCCCGGCTTCGCCCGCATCCAAAGGGACACGTGGAGCTCTGATATGTGGTTTAGCTGCAGAAGGGATCGACATCTGGTCTTCCGAACCTGCTTAGAATTTAGTTCTGTGAGCGGTAGATCGGTGGTAAGTCTAGCGGACAGTGCGAGTTGGAGGAAGCTCCCGAACTTCCATAAAGATTAAAACCTTTTTTACAATGTTTGTCAATGATATTCCATGCCGCGCCGGGAGGAATAGGTTGACGAAAGCGGCCTCAGACAGCAAGATAAATCTATAAGGCTTTGGAATTGATGCGTTTAGGTGGTTTTTCGATCGGGATTTTGGCGGCTGCCCTATGGATGGCGACGGTGACGACCAGCGGGCAGGTGGTAGTCGACCGGACGATCGCGACTGTCAGCGACGGTGCCCGGACGGAATTGATCACCCGATCAGACCTGCTTTGGCAGCTCGCTCTGCAGCCCGGAGCACCGATCAACCCGCCCCGCGAAGAAGATCTTCGACAGGCTCTTCAAACCCAGATAAACCAACGGATCTTCGCGCTCGAAGCTCAGCGTCTGCCTCGCGCCGCCCCAACCGATAAGGAGATCGCTGATAAGATAGCCGACATCCTGAAGTTTTTCTCTTCAACAGCGGAGTTCGAAAGTCGTCTGAAAACCGTGGGATTTTCGTCGGTCAAGGACGATAACTTCGAAAACATCATCGGCCAGCGAGTTGCGATCGAGAAATATCTCGATTTCCGGTTTCGCTCGTTCGTGGTCGTGACGGCCGATGACGAAGCCGCCTATTATCGAGACAAATGGGTGCCTGAGTTTCGGCGCATCAATCCATCTGCCATCGTCCCGACGCTCGATGAAGCTCGAGCCCGCGTGAATACCGCCGTTGTCGAAGAGCGAGTCGCCGTCAATATCGAGACCTTCATCGAAGAAGCAAAACGCCGCGTCCAGATCGTCATCATCTCCGAGCCGACCGGAACAGCTTGACGCTTACCCCCGCATTTTCTATTATTTGAGATTCCACGCCGGAGTGGCGAAATTGGTATACGCACCAGACTCAAAATCTGGCGAGGGCAACTTCATGTCGGTTCGAGTCCGACCTCCGGCATACTTCTTTTGAACTCTTCACCGCAGAAAATTGATTGACGGATAGAAAGTTGGTGCAATAGAATCAAATTGACTT
>DAIOWA010000094.1:0-8093 GCA_036758705.1 Pyrinomonadaceae bacterium
ACAAGGAAAACAACACCGTCAAACTCGAAGACGGCTCGACCGTCGGCTTCGACTACCTGATCGTCGCCGCCGGAGCCCGACATTCGTATTTCGGCCACGACGATTGGGAAACTTCCGCCCCGGGCTTGAAAACGCTCGAAGACGCCGTCGAAATGCGCCGACGCATCCTGCTCGCCTTCGAACTCGCCGAGCGCGAAGCCTATCTCAAAGGCGAGCATCGTCAACTGAATTTCGTCGTAGTAGGCGGCGGCCCGACGGGCGTCGAACTCGCCGGAGCCATCGCCGACATCGCCCGACAGGCACTCGCAAAAGATTTCAAAAAGATCGACACGCGCAAAACGAAGGTCATCCTGTTCGAAGGTTCCGATCGCGTGCTCGGCACGTTCTCGCCCGACCTAACCGAGAGCGCCAAAAAGCAGCTCGAATCGCTCGGCGTCGAAGTCCGCCTGAACAGCTTCGTTACGGACATCGCTCCCGGCAAGGTTAAGGTCGGCGACGATTGGATCGAGTGCGACGTCGTCCTCTGGGCTACCGGCGTTGCCGCTTCGCCGCTCGGAAAGAAACTCGGCGTCGAAACCGACAAGGCTGGGCGAGTCTTCGTCGAACCCGATCTCAGCCTCAAAGATCACAAGAATATCTTCGTTATCGGCGACATGGCCTCGATCAAGCAGGAAGACGGCTCGCCCGTTCCCGGAGTCTCCCCCGCCGCGATGCAGATGGGCACGGCGACCGCGAAGAACATTCTAGCTGAGATCAAAGGCCGCCAAAGAACGAAATTCACCTACGTCGACAAGGGCACGATGGCCACGATCGGCCGCAGCAAGGCTATCGCTCATGTCTTCGGTCTAAAGCTGAAGGGGCTGATCGCGTGGCTATTCTGGCTCTTTCTGCACGTCTTTTTCCTCATCGGCTTCCGCAACCGCTTCGCCGTGATGTTCGAATGGTTCTGGGCATATCTCACCCGCGAACGAAGCGCTCGGCTCATCACCGGCGACGCTCACGAACTCCGCAACGCTCTTGATTTCATGACCGGCGAGGACGCTGTCGTCGAAGCGATGGAGGAGCGAGCTAAAGCGAAGAAGTCGGCGTAGATCTGGCACCAGTTTCGAGTTATCAGTTTCGAGTTTTCTGACTGGCAACTCGTAACTCATAACTCGAAACTGGTGCCCTAACCGTAGTGTCCTTTTCCCCGCGGATAGCTTAAGATTTACGTCGAATCTAGATTTGCCCGGACACTCATTACGCATGACAAGATCTTTGTTTTCCTTCGCTTCCCTGCTCTTTCTTACAACCTTTGCATTCGCCAGCGAGCCTCAGATCTGGTCGGTGAATTCGCGTGCTGACGTTATCCGCGGCGAGGCCCGCAGCGTGTCGATCGACGCGAGCGGCAACATCACGCCGGCGACAAAGGTTACAGAGGTCTACAAAACCGAGCAGCCTTACATCTGGTCGAGCGCGATCGATGCCGCCGGAAACGTTTATCTCGGGACCGGTGCCGAGGGACGTATATATAAGGTAACTCCGGCGGGTAGCGGATCGATGTTCGCCGACCTGTCCGAACTTAACGTATCCGCGATCGCCATCGGACGCGGCGGTGAACTCTTCGCGGCAACGTCGCCCGACGGCAAGGTCTATCAGCTCGACGCTGCCGGAAAGGCGACTGTCTATTTCGACCCGAAGGAAAAGTACATATGGTCGGTCGCCGTGATGAGCGACGGAAGTTTGGCGGTCGGCACCGGCGAGAATGGCAGGATCTATCGAGTGCGGGCGGCCAACGCCTCGCCCGACGCGTCAGTACTCTTCGACACAAGTGAGACACACATCATCTCGCTTGCGGCCGATGCAAAAGGAAATCTTTACGCCGGAACCGATTCGGGTGGACTCGTCCTCAAATTCGGCCCGGACGGAAAACCGTTCGGCCTGCTCGATTCGCCGCTTCGCGAGATCCACGAACTCAGCGTCGGCCCGGACGGATCGGTTTACGTTCTCGCACTCGGCGAATCCGCCTCGACGGCAAAACCCGAAGCATCTCCGACCCCGGCAAGCAACACGGTCTCCGCCGATGCCGCGAATCCTGCACAGCCTGCGACGCCGCAAAAAAGTAAATACGACCTGACCGGAGCCAAATCCGCCGTTTATCGGATCTTGCCGGATGGCGGTAACGACATTCTCTGGTCGTCGCCGAGCGTCGTCGGATTCTCGATCTACGCCCATCAAACCGGACGCGGCGTACTGCTCGGCACCTCCGACCGCGGACGCATCTACAACATCGGCAACGATGGAAATGAGACGCTCGCGATGCAGACCGACGCGAGCCAGATCTCCGGGATCTTCGCCCAAGGGAACAACCTTTACGCGGCGTCGAGCAATCAGGGACGCCTCTTCAAGATCGGGCCGGACACCGTCGCCGAAGGCATCTACGAATCCGCCGTGCTCGATGCAAAGACGACCGCTTCGTGGGGAAATCTCTGGTGGACGTCAAACGGAAATGTCGTGATCGAAACACGCAGCGGCAACGCGGAGTTCCCAAATGAGACGTGGTCCGATTGGCAGGTCGTCCGCAGCGAAGCCCGTCGCGGCAAAGCAATGAATCCTTCGGCGCGATATTTCCAATGGCGTGCGAAACTCGCAAGCGGATCATCCTTGCGAGAAATGAATCTAGCCTTCGTTCCGCGAAACATCGCGCCCGAGATCACGTCGCTCCAGGTAGCTCCGCCAAATGTCGGATTGCTCGCGAATCCGCCGATCCAGATCGACCCGAACATCGAGCTGTCCGGCCTCTCACCGCAAAACTTCGGCATCGTCATCGCGCCTCAGCCGCCGCGGCGAGCCTTCCAACGCGGGGCACGCGGATTCCAGTGGACCGCTGAGGATCGCAACGGCGACAAGCTCGTTTACGACGTCTATTTCAAGGAAGTCTCCGATGCGAGCTTCAAGCTGCTGAAGGAAAACATCACCGACAATTTCGTCACGCTCGACGGCCTCTCGCTCGCCGATGGAAAGTATGTTGTTCGCGTCGTCGCGAAGGACGCTCCGTCGAATCCGAGCGGGCAATTCCTGACCGGCGAGATCGTCAGCGAACCGTTCGATATCGACAACACTCAGCCGACCGTCTCAGTTTCGGGTGCTCCGCAGATCGCGGCGGATTCGGCACGCTTCGTCTTCCTCGCAAACGACCGCGGCAGCTTCATCACCCGAGCCGAATACAGCGTGAACGGCGGCGATTGGCAGACGATCTATCCCGATGACGGCATCTCCGACGGGCCCGACGAACGGTACACCGTAAGCGTCCCGGTTCGAACCGCGGGTGAATACTCCATCACCCTCCGAGTCTTCGATGCGACCGGCAACATCGGAAACGCCCGTGCGCTTCTCAAGAAATAGTGAACAAGAATAGCGTCGCCGTCATCACAGGAGCTGCCTCCGGCATCGGCCGTGCACTAACAGAAAAACCCACGCATCCTCATCGGCAGCGATGCAAAACAGATCAGCCTGATCTCACGTCTATTTCCAACCCGCTATCTTTCGGTCATCGAAAGACTCGCGGGCCACAAGATGAGTTTGAGGAGGAAATAACTATAGTGCGCTTTTTCTTAGAGTATCCAAGTTCACGGCATCAGCCCCGCTGTTTGTCAGCATTCCGAACAACGGCCCGTCATCCGTCAATACCAGGTATCGATTTATCGCTAGATCCAGTACTGCGGTGTCGGTCAAACCAAAAGTGGTGAAGAATTTGTTGACGACAACCTGCGAACTTTCGACAAACTCTTCGCTTGCTTTCTGGATATATGTACTGAGGCCTTGCTGTAACTCTAACCGACTGATCAGGTTGCTAACCTCAGTAAGGATGTGAGGCGTAGTGATCTTCGTTTCGAAAAAGTCAACAGCTTTCTCAACCAGCTGAAAGTCCTGAAACGAATAGTTTGATGTACGAGAAATTTGCGAAATGAGGTCCGAATCTACGGATCCAACAATAAACAATAGAAGGAGGTTCGTATCGATCAGGACTCCTGCGGTCCGATATCTTGTAAAGAGCTCAAGGACGTAATCACTCATGCAGCTTCGCGACGTTCGTAGGACCAGTTATACATTCCCAGCACCTCGCCAGAATCGTTGTCAATGACAATCTTTTTGAAGTTTCTGAGAGCCTCGAGCCCTAAAGCCTTCTGAAGGCTATTCGGATTCGCGAATCTTTTGTTGAAGCTATAGACGACCTCCGTTTTGCGCTTATCGTCCGAGAGAGCTACCTCTTCGAGTTGAAGGTTGTCAGGTTCACCGCTGACTTCAGCCACAAAATCCTTCGCAATTTCAATTGCCTTCTTCAAATTTGGGTTTATGTCACTCATATTCCTATTACTTCTTCGGCAACGCCATCGTTTCACCTTCGCCGTTCATTTCAAGGTGACGAGTCGTATTGTCGGTAACGCTGGGCGGCACGAGATCCCCGGTACGATATCGAGACTCCGGAGCGACGAAATTCGTTTGCTGCGGCGGAAGGGCGGTCGCGTTCACGTTGGCTCCCGAGATCGAGCCTTGATTATATGAGCTGAATTGAACGGTGCCTTTAGAAGCAGATCGTACCTGAATGAACTGGGCAAGGCCGCCGCCGATAAACATCAGCGCAGGAATGAGCATCCAGAACCACCAACCTCGTCCCATCCCTGAGAATCCAAGAACGATGGACACGATCAGAAACGCGACTCCCATGAACAGCTTCGTGAGCGAACTCTCCAAACTGATCGGCTTGCCCTTGCTATTCATGCAGCCCTTTTCGATCTGCAATTTGCCGGACAGCACGTCCGAAACATTTCCAAGATCAGTGCCGCAGCTCCGGCAAAACTTGCCATCGTCAGGATTCTTGATACCGCATTTCGGACAAAACATAGTTCTATTCCTGTTTGTGGTCGCGTTGTCTTCGGGCTTCAAATAGTATTACGCCTGCGGCGACCGATACGTTCAGTGAATCTATTTTCCCATACATCGGGATCTTCACCAATGCATCGCAGTTCTCAGCGACCAGCCGATGCAGCCCGCTGCCCTCCGCGCCGAGCACGAGGGCCGTCGGCGTCGTCCAATCCCATTCGGTGTAACTCATTGTAGCGTCGCCGCTTGTACCGACGACCCAGACGTTCTTCGCCTTCAGATCTTCTATGAACCGGTTCAGATTCGTCACCTTCGCGACGCTCACATGTTCGATCGCACCGGCCGACGATTTCGCGACCGTATCGGTTAATCCCACAGCACGTCGCTCAGGAATGAAAACGCCATCGGCCCCAGCACATTCGACCGTCCGCAAAATCGCTCCAAGATTTCGCGGATCTTCAACACCGTCGAGGATCACAAACAACGGCGGATCATTTGCCGAGTCGATGATCTCGTCCACATCGACATAATCCGCCGCCGCCGCGATCGCAATAACGCCCTGGTGATTGGCTCCGGGCTCGACCAGCCGTTCGAGCCGCTCTTTCGGAACCGTTTCGATGATCACGCGATGCTCGCGGGCAAGCTCAAAGATATCGTTCAGCCGATGCTGCCGCGCACCGTCCGCGACAACTATCTTCTCGATCCGCCGGCCACCTGCGCGCAGGGCTTCAAGCACCGGCAGCACGCCGTAAAGCGAAGCGGTCACCGACGGTTTTCTTGGTCCGCGTTCCTCCCTTCTCGGCTCTCGATTATCGCGGTGCTCGCGTCGTTCGCGCGTCTGCCCGACTCGATTTCTTCCCTTCATAAAAGCTTTCGCCGCATCCGCGAATATCGCGTGAACTGTTCTTCGTTCGATGTCGTCGTCCCCAATCCACGCTGCACGCCGAACCAATTCCGCTCGATCCCTTTCGACGTGTTTGCGACCGTTCGCGGCCAAACGTGATCGAGCACGGCGGACTTGTTCGCATACGACCGATCGAACACGGCATCGGGAACCATTTCGCGAAGCACGTCCAACAACACCTTCACGTTCTCACCCGCAAGCAGCGACTTCCGTTCGCCAAGACACGAAAAATCGAAACCGTGCTGCAAAATCCGATAGCCGACATCATGCCCCGAAGTATGAATATCGATCACCGCATGATCGGATGACGATGTATGCTCATCGAATTCTTTGGTTTCCTTTCTCTTCTTCTTTAGTTTCGATTCAGCGGTCGTCGTGGTTATAGATCCGACAACTACAAGAACCACGTCCGAAACACCGGCGACCGAATTCTCATTCGAGTTGAACGGAACGAACGTGATCGAACCGTTGCCAAACACGATTCCTTTCAATCTAGTCGGCGGTTTAGCAAGATCGAGCGACCTATCCTCGACCCGCTCAATTCCAAGCCCAAGCCGCAACAACCGACCCTCGACCTCTTCCGCCTCCTCATTACGAACGCGGAACAGCGGAAGCGGTGGTTCGACCGCGGGCAAGGTCGTCGCAAGATCGGTATCGAACAAAACAGCGGATGCGATCGCCTGCGGATCTGCCGCGTTCAGCCCTTCGACAACAACAATATTGACGCCCGGCTCCCAATCCTCGATCTCGCTCGGCTTAAATCGTATACCCGCAGCGATCTCGGATGGCAGCTCAAGAAGCGCCCCGCAATAAAGGCAATTCAGCCGGTTCGGCGGGTTCGTCTTCGCACATTTGCCGCACGCGATCATCTCTTGAGCCGCGTAGCCTATCTGCTCGGAGGTTACCGGAATTCCGTCTACACTTTCGGGTTCGTTGGCCATTTTCTCGCCGTAAATCACCGAATTTTAACATTTAGCCCGCGGAAATGCTTGACCACAAACCTGTCGCGTAGCAAACTAAGGGCTAGGCTTATTGAGGTTTCAGTTACTTATTTAGTTTTCGGAAGTTACATTTATTTTTTGTTTTTCACGTAGATCAGAACTTTTTTCGATCCTTTTAGAAACAGGCAAGCCTTTTTAGAAAATCGCAGAACCCGTAACACGTCCGACAAACAATTCGTAGCTGCAAGCTCAAAAGTAGGCCCGACACATATTGGGGGTCACTACAATGCAGTTCGAGACGACCGCAAGCTCGTCGTGGAAATTCGGCCACCGTGGCCGGGTTGCCGTATTTATTGACGGCAACAATCTTTTCCACGCGGCCAGGTTTCATAATATAGATATCGATTACAACAAGCTTCTTCGAATCCTGCTCGGAGACGGCCGACTTCTTCGCGCGTTCTTTTACACGGGCGTCGATGTCGGTGCCGAACGTCAGCAGGGCTTTCTTTTGTGGATGCGGCGAAACGGTTTCCGCGTCGTTCAGAAAGAGCTGAAGACCTTCTACGACGGGACGCGAAAAGCGAATCTCGACGTCGAGATCGCGGTGGATATGCTCTCGCTCGCGGGCCGATACGACACCGCCGTGCTCGTCTCCGGCGACGAAGATTTCGTCTACGCGGTCAACGCCGTCGCTTACAAAGGCTGCCGAGTCGAGGTCGCCGGCTTCCGGTCGAACACAGCTCCGCGTCTGATCGACGTTGCCGATTTCTTTATCGACCTCGGCGACATCGCCGACCTGATCCGCAAAGATTCGTCGCAATCGAGCGAATTTGAAGTGCCGTCGTTTGTCCCCGATGGCGATGCGCCGGAACCCGTGATCCTTCGCACGCATCGCGAATCGGCTCCGCGCAACACGTCTGATCTTGTGAGGGTTCGCGACGACCAATGAAGCTATTCACTCTCGAAGAAGCGAACGAGTTACTGCCGGAGATACGACGGAAACTCGTGCGGATACAAAAGCTCTACGTGGAAGTCGGCAAGATGCGTGAACAGGCGTCGGCTGCAGCATCTGCGTCTGAATTTGGCGGCGGAATGGAAGGCGGTTCCGGTTACGTCCACTCGCTCTACGAGATCGGTAAGATCACCACCGAGATCAACACCGCCGGCGTTCAGCTAAAGGACTACAGCCGCGGCCTGATCGATTTCCCGTCGCGTCGCGGCGACCGGATCGTGCTCCTCTGCTGGCAACTCGGCGAAGGCGACAAGATCGAATGGTGGCATGATACCGACGCCGGATTCGCCGGCCGTCAACCGCTATGAAGTGCAGAAGCCCGCGCGTTAACAAGGGCTTAACCTTCAACTCGGATGTTAAGCCCTTGCTAACG
>DAIOWA010000095.1:0-8028 GCA_036758705.1 Pyrinomonadaceae bacterium
TTGATCGTCGGTATCGCACCGCGGATCCGTGTGTCGTCTTCGATCACTCCATCCTTGATCGGAACGTTGAAGTCCACGCGGATAAAAACGGTCCTCCCCGAAAGGTCTACGTCCTTGATCGTCTTCTTATTCATAGTAATAAACCGCGAAACACGCTAAATACACGAAAATATTTAGCGTGTTTCGTGTATTTAGCGGTTATCAAATTTACAGTCCCTTCTCCGCGATGAACTTCACGAGGTCGCGAACGCGGCACGAATAGCCCCATTCGTTGTCGTACCAGGAAAGGATCTTGATGGCGGTTCCGCCGATGACCTTCGTATTCTCGGCATCGACGATCGACGAGTTCGAATTGCCGCGGAAGTCGATCGAGACAAGCGGTTCTTCCGAGAACGCGAGAATTCCCTTCAACTCTTCGTTCGCTGCGTCCTTCAGGACCTGGTTGACTTCCTCCGTCGTAGTTTCCTTCTCGACGTTCATCACGACATCAACGAGCGAAACGTTCGGCGTCGGGACGCGGACAGAGATACCGTCGAACTTACCTTTAAGTTCAGGGATCACGAGTGCGACCGCTTTTGCCGCCCCAGTCGAGGTCGGGATCATCGACATTGCTGCGGCACGAGCACGACGGAGGTCCTTGTGCGGAAGGTCAAGCAAATTCTGATCGTTCGTGTAGCTGTGGATCGTATTCATCAAGGCGTTCTTGATGCCGAACTTTTCGTGGATCACCTTTGCGACCGGAGCCAGGCAGTTCGTCGTACACGAAGCGTTGGAAATAATGTTATGAGCCGCCGGATCGTACATTTCGTCATTAACGCCGAGTACGATGGTCACATCTTCACCTTTCGCAGGTGCTGAAATAATGACTTTCTTGACCGATCCACGCACATGTTTTTTGGCGTCCTCAGCATTGGTGAAACGGCCAGTCGATTCGATCACGACTTCGGCTCCGACCGATGCCCAGTCAATTGCTGCAGGATCCTTTTCCGAAAAAACCTTGAATGAATCGCCGTCGACCGTGATCGTATCGCCCTCGGCCGAGATCTCGTTGTCGAGATTTCCCATCACGGAGTCGTATTTCAGCAGGTGAGCGAGCGTTTTTGTGTCCGTAAGGTCGTTTACCGCAACAAAATCGATCGATTCGTCGCCGAGACAGGTCCGCATGACGTTGCGGCCGATACGTCCAAAGCCGTTAATTCCAACTTTAATAGCCATTTATGAAAGGTTCTCCTAGATCCTTAATTGATTTCTAAACTTCTGACGATACTCCAAAAAAGCGTGGATTTCAACGGAGTGCTAGGATGATGGGGTAGTTCTCTAAAATTTAAATTGTTGAAACAATGCCGTTTGTGCGGTCGTAGAACGGGTTTGAGTTTTTGGCCCATAATCCTGACTAATTGATTGAGCCCGGAGCTAATATAAATGAGATCGTTCTCTCGATATTTCTACTTTGTTGCCGCGATGATGATCGCACCGTTCGCTGTCGAAGGGCAGGATCCTGGTGTGGTCGCACGTAATTCGGAACCCGTACGTACGGAAGATAAAGCCACATCGCAGCCGGCGGCGGCCCCGAAGGTGATCGGTTCTTCTGTTCCTTTGACGACCCGCGTCGGCGTCTTTTCGGCCGAGCCGATCTCGCTTACGCTCGACGAAGCGATACGCCGGGCTCTTGCCAATAACAACGACATCGAGATATCGCGGGATGACGTACGGCTTCAGGAAACCAGCATTCGGAGTATTCAGGGTTTCTATGACCCGGTGTTTACAGTCAATCCTAACTACAATCGCAACTCGACAACGGGCAGTTCCGCTACCAACGACTTCACGGTGAACTCAGACGTTCGTGGTTCGATCCGGCCGGGCGGTGGTAATTATCAGCTCTTTTTCAACAATACGCGAACTGAAAACGCCTTTTCTCAGGCGCAGGTGAGTAACGGTTCCATCGGGAGCGGTTCAAGCGCGATCTTTCTTTCGAGCACCGGTATTCGCTACACGCAGCCATTGTTGAGGAACCTATCGATCGACAGCAACCGCCGCAGTTTGAAGATCGCTCGCCGGCGGCTTGAACAGACAGACGCGGATTTTCGTCGAACGACGATCGACACTATCGCGCGCGTACAGAATGCGTACTGGGACCTTGTTTTCGCACTACGCGACCAGCAGAATCGTCAGGCAAACCTTGATCTTTCACGCGAGAATCTGCGGCAGGTAGAAGCACGGATCGCGGCCGGTGCAGCGGCTCCGCTCGCAAAGGCTGAGGTAGAGACCGAGCTTGCGAATCGCGAGTCCGAAGTCTTGGTCGCAACGCAGTCGGTTTCGACCGCCGAAAATGTTTTGAAGCAGCTTCTCCTAAAGGACGCGACGTCCGCTGAGTGGGGCCAACCGTTCGTGCCGACCGACCGGCCAGCGTTTAGCACGGATGCGGTGAGCCTGGATAACGCCCTCAAGGACGCGATGGACAATCGCTACGAACTTCAGCGACTGAAATATGAGCGCGACATCAATAAGATCGACATTGATTATTTCCGCAATCAGACCCGGCCGCAGATCGATCTGAATACAACTTTCTCCTTGGATGGCCTTTCGCGTGGAAACGTGTCAACGGCGTCGAGCCTGTTTCCGCAGTTTAGCGGTAATGATCTGACCTTGCTTAATGGACTGAATCAGGTCCGAACCCTTAACAATCTTTCGCCGATATTGAATTCGGACGTTGTTGTTCCCGGCTCACCCGACTACTTCAACGGCGGATTTGGCCGTTCGCTCCGAAATCTGTTCCGTAGCGACGCACCTAATTTTCAGGTTGGCGTGACGATCTCCTTTCCGTTCCGAAATCGTACAGCGAAAGCGAATCTCGCCGGGGCTGAGATCACGAAAAATCAGATCGACACCCGCACACGCATTCAGGAACAGTCCGTCGTTGTCGAAGTTCGAAACGCGGTTCAGGCAGTCGAAACGTCGCGACAACGAGTCCTGACGGCACGGCGTGCTCGTGAAAACGCCGAGATCCAGCTCGAGGGTGAACGAAAACTCTTTGATTCGGGCCGCTCAACGTCGTTCCTCCTGTTTCAGCGGGAGAATGCACTGACAAACGCTCGAAACTCCGAGATCCGAGCCGAGACCGATTACAACAAGGCTCTCGCGAATCTCCAGAAAGCAACATCGACGACGTTCCAGTTGAACAACATCACGGTTACGTCGCCGATCGACCAGAAGTAGCCGCTCCTTTTAGTTTCGACGGGAAATTGCAATAATCTCCCGTGTGAAGATATCGGCGAGCGTCATCGTCTACAACGAAGAAACGAACATTCGCGAGCTTTGCGAATCAATCAAATGGGTCGACGAGATCGTCATCGTCGACTCTTTTTCTTCTGACCGCACGCGCGAGATCGCGGCCGAGTTTACCGATGTGGTCTTCGAATACGAGTTCAAGGGCTATAAGGACAAACACGAATTTGCCGATTCCAAAACGACGGGAGATTGGATCCTCTGGATGGACGCGGACGAACGCGTCACGCCGGAGCTTCGTGCCGAGATCGAAGCGTTGAAGAACCGAGAGGATCTTCCCGATGCATTCGAAATGCCGCGAAGTACATGGTTCGCGGGCCGCTGGATCAAACATTCCGGCTGGTACCCCGACTACCAGATGCGTCTCTATCGAAAAGAAGGTTCTTACTGGGGCGGTGTTGCTCCGCACGAGACGGCTCGGGTCGATGGCAAGATCGAACGACTGTCGGGCCATATTCTGCACTACACAAAGAAGGATCTGAGCGAGTATCACCACACCATCGAGTCATACGCGTCGCTCGCAGCCGTGGCTCTCGGCAACAGCGGACGCGTGAGTTCGGCCTCGAAGATGTTTTATAGCTCGATCGCGGGATTCTTGCGTGCGTACATCGTCAAACAGGGGTTCCGCGACGGCGTACAGGGCCTGATGATCGCAATGTTCACCGCATACGGCGTTTTTTTAAAGTACGCAAAACTCTGGGAGCGAAACACAAAGGCCGAATGAAAACTATCGTTTTGTGCGGCGGAAAAGGCACGCGTCTGGACCGTCACGGAGCCCTCATCCCAAAAGCCTTGTTCAGGATCGGACCGGAGCCGTTGATCCTGCACCTGATGCGGATCTATCGGAATTTCGGCCTGACAGATTTCACGCTGAGCCTCGGCTATCTCGCGGAAGAATTCGGAAAGTACTTCAACCGACGCGTCGTGAGCCATGGTGAACTCGCGGACTCGACCTCGATCGAACTTGATGGAGGCTCAAATATTGAGCTGGACCTGGTCGATACCGGCCTCGAAACAAATACCGGCGGCAGGGTGAAGAAACTCGAATCTCACATAACTGACAGTACTTTTTGCGTCACGTACGGAGACGGACTTGCCGACGTCGATCTGTCTGCTCTGATCGAGTTTCACCGCAGCCACGGTAAGATAGCGACGCTTACGGCCGTAAATCCGATCTCGAACTTCGGGCTGCTTGATCTTGGCAACGATGGTTCCGTCGAGAGCTTTCGCGAAAAGCCGAAGCTTAAAGAGTGGATCAACGGCGGCTTCTTTGTATTCGAACGCAGCATCTTCGACTACCTCGACGATAATTGCATACTTGAGAAAGAGCCGTTCGAGCGACTTGCTGCAGAAGGCGAACTGATGGCGTATCGGCACGATGGATTTTGGAAATGCATGGACACGTTCAAAGACAACGTCGAGTTGAACGAGATCTGGGATGCGGGGGCTCCGTGGGAAGTTTGGTAGCCTAATATTTATGGCGTTTGATTGGAAAGGGAAAACTGCATTTGTCACCGGTGGTGCGGGATTTGTCGGAGCGAATCTTGTTTCGCGATTGCTGAGTGAGGGTGTGTCGGTCATCGTGCTCGAACGCGATCGCATTTCGCCAAATTCGCTCGATGTACTCGGACTTCGAAACCGGGTCACGGTCATCACCGGTTCCGTCGATGATCTCGATCTGATGGAGCGCGTCCTGAATGAATACCAGCCGCAGTACGTCTTTCATCTTGCCGCACAGGCCCTTGTAAACGCCGCCAATCGCTCGCCGATCGCGACCTTCGAGGCGAATATCCGCGGCACGTATATGCTCCTCGAAGCGTGTCGCAGGGTTGAGCCACAACCAACAGTCGTGGTCGCGTCGAGCGACAAGGCATACGGTTCGCACGACACTCTGCCCTACAGCGAAGACTTCCCGCTTCAAGGCATTTTCCCCTACGACGTATCGAAATCCTGTACCGACCTGATCGCCCGGTCTTACGCTCTGACATACGATATGCCGATCTCGGTCACGCGATCCGCAAATATCTACGGGCCTGGTGACGTAAACCTTTCGCGCATCATTCCCGGTACGATCGTGTCAGTTCTAAAAGGCGAGCGGCCGATCATCCGCAGCGACGGTACGCCTGTTCGAGAGTTTATATATGTTGATGATGTGGCGGACGGCTATCTCACGGTGGCCGCGAATATCGAGAAAACCAGGGGCGAACAGTTCAATTTCGGCTCGGACGAACCGGTGCAGATCCTCGATCTTGTGACCCGCATTATTAGTGCGGCTGATAGCAAGCTTGAACCCGATGTGCTGCTCTCAACAAAGATCGAACGTGAGATCGACGCCCAGTACCTTTCGGGCGACAAAATGCGGGCTAAACTGGGCTGGAGCCCGCGGACAGGCCTCGACGCCGGCCTCGCGAAAACGATCGACTGGTATCGTGAAAATTCTCATATTTTCCAGTGATCACCAGGTTGCAACCTTGTCTTGAGCCCATTCATCCTACCGATTGGTATTTCCCGTATCGCCGCGTGCTATCCTATTCGCAGTATGAAGCGTAATATTTTCATCCTCACGATCCTGGTTTCCGGGTTTGCCGTTTCGGCAGCGGGCCAGAAGGGCATCGACACGCAGACCCAAAAGATCAAGGATACGGCCAATCCCACGACCTCGCGGGAAACGGACGCAACCCGTTCATTCGATTGGGGAAAGGGCAAGACGAATGTGCGGGCCCGACTTGCGAACCCATACCGCATGGCATCGCGACGGGATGTTCTCGTCGAGACGATAAAACAGGTTGTCAAAGATCAGAAAATGCTTGTCGATGAGGCTGCGTCGCGATTCGGTGACGGTATTGTCGTAACCCAGCCATACGTCTTTACAAAAGGCGCGGTCATCGCGCAGAGCGAACTTAGCCGATACGCGGTGCTCGATGGTTCCGAGCGAACCTGGTCGCGCGGAAGATATGTTCTCGTTATCGAAGTTCAGTCGATCGACGGCGTTCAAAACAATGTTTCCGTTAATGCTCGAGTAGAAGGTCGGGAAGGTGCAGGTTTGATGACCGAATGGCGTTCCGTGCCGAGTTCCGGACTTGCAGAGGATGAGTTTTTGAAGGTTTTGGTCGAAACCGTGACCGGCGTTTCCCTTGATCCGGTGCAGGATGTGGACAAGAATAATCGCTAAAAAGTGAGATCCTTATTCGCCATCATTGTTATTGCTCTCTCCGCTGTTGTATTTAACGCACAGACGGCGAGCAATGATCCGTGGCCATTCCCCGATCGCAAGCGGCAGAATGACGAAGACAGCCAGATGGTTAAGGAGATGCTCGCTAAACAGCAGTCATCTCGCGAGAAAAAGGAATATGCCAGCCTGGTCGAACGTGGTGAAGAAGCCTTACAGCTGAGCAGGGACCTCGAGAAGTCATTCGAAAAGAATGAAGCTCTGACCGATGTCGAGCGCAAACAGCTCGAAGAGTTTGAAAAGCTCGTTGCGAAGATCCGTGACGATCTCGGCGGCGACGATGACGGCGAGACGACCGTGATCGTCGGAGAAGAGAAGGACTCGCCAAAAGACGTCCGCGAGGGATTTCTTTACCTTAAAAATTCAACCCAGCAGCTGGTTTGCGAGATAAAACGTTCTACCCGATTCAGCGTCTCTGTTGTCGCTATCGAAAGTTCAAATGCCTTGATCCGTCTGGCACGCTTCCTCAGACTTAAGAATTGATAAAATCCGACGTTTCCAAAAACCTCGTTTTGTCGTGCTCGGCTCGGCCGCTTCTACACGCATTTTCCCTACTTCTCCTTATTCTCGCTGGTTCGTCGATGCTCTTTGCGCAGGATGACGACGAGATCCGCATCGACTCATCGGTGGTAATAGTAAATGCCTCGATCAAGACTGCCGATGGACGTAATGCCGGTGGACTAAAGAAGGAGCAGTTCAAGATCCTGGAAGACGGCGTTGAGCAAAAGGTCGAATACTTTTCCGCTGAGCAAACGCCGTTCGCCGCCGCAATTCTTCTCGACACGTCGGGAAGCATGGAAGAGCGCGTCAGTATGGCTCGTTCCGCCGCTATCCGCTTTCTCGACGGCCTTCGCTCGACAGATTCAGCTGCCATCTATCGCTTCGACTCGAAGATCGAGCTTGTACAACCCTTCTCCAACAGCCGCGACATTGCCGAAGCCGCATTTGATCTAAAAGCGTATGGAATGACGAAGATGAACGACGCAATTTATCAAGCAGCGGTAGATCTTTCCAAGCGCGACGAGAAAAGAAAAGCGATCATCGTATTGTCCGACGGACAAGACAATCTGAGCAGTCGTTCCGCGGACAAGGCGCTCAAGGCCGCGATGTCGGCAGATATACTGATCTACACGATAGATATGTCGCCCGTCGGTGATTCAAAAAGGGTGCAAAATCAGGGTGCTCTAAAGAATCTCGCTGAGAAGAGCGGCGGGACCTTCGTTTCGACGCCGGGAGGTGCCGCTATGCGCGACGCTTTTGAGAAGATCGTCGAAGAACTCGGCATGCAGTACACGCTCGGCTATTCGCCGCTGAACACAAAAACGGACGGCAAGTGGCGGGCGATCGAACTCCGGGTCGCAAAGCCAAATCTCACCATCCGCACCCGCAAAGGATACAACGCGGAGAAAGGCAAATAGCGCTATACCATTGAGGTCTTGTTACGTTTCCGGTCGGCGTGACGCTCTAGTGCCAAAGCGATCAATTCATCTATTACGACCGGAAATGCCTTCCCC
>DAIOWA010000096.1:0-8015 GCA_036758705.1 Pyrinomonadaceae bacterium
TTCTAGGTCGCTGACAATTTAGTACGGACTGAGGCGGGTCAAGATGGCCTGCCTTTCTATTGTGCATCGGTCGTCCCGTTTACATCGGCCCGGGCCAGATGGCGTTTCGCAATTTCGAGCGACGCGAAAACATCGGGTGCGAAGTGGTTTCGATCAACAAGGTCTACAAACCCGGACGACCTCATCACGCGATAAACGGATCGGGATACCGCGGAGAAGACTACGATCGCGTCACGCGAGTGCATTTCATTTACGAGTTCTTCAAGAATGTGGATGCCGCTCGCGTCGATGGTCGGAACCTGTCGCATTCTCAGGATGATGACTTTGGGTTTGTTCGTTACCACACGAATCGATTCTTTGAATTGGCTGACGGCGCCAAAGAACAGGGATCCGTAAACCTCGAAAACTTCGACCCCCTTGGGAATATCGATTTGCGACATATCGCGGCCGCGGAATTCTTCATCCTCGGAAAGTGTGTCGGTGATGATATCGACGTGTGCCTCGGCCGACATCTTTTGAAGGAAAAGGAAAGCTGCGAGCAAAATGCCGACCTGGATCGCCACCGTCAGCTCGATGAAAACGGTTAATAGAAAAGTTGCGAGCAGCACCGCGATGTCGCCGCGAGGGCTTTTTAGCAGGTGCTGAAACTCCCTCCATTCGCTCATGTTGTAAGCCACGACGATCAGCACCGCAGCCAGCGTTGCCATCGGGATCATTGCCGCCCATTTGCCGATCAACAGCAGCACCAGGAGCAGAAATATCGCGTGAATTATAGCCGCGACCGGGGTCTTGCCTCCGCTCTTGATATTCGTTGCGGTGCGGGCGATCGCTCCGGTCGCCGGTATGCCGCCGAAGATCGCCGACGCGATATTCCCGGCACCTTGCCCGATCAATTCCATATTCGAGCGGTGGCGTGTCCCGGTCATCCCGTCCGCGACGACAGCCGATAGCAGCGATTCGAGCGCGGCGAGAATGGCTATTGTTATCGCGGGGGAGAACATTTCCTGGAAGATAGACCATGTTATTGCGGGCAATTGCGGTGACGGTAGATTCGTAGGCATTCCGCCGAAACGCGATTGGATAGTTTCGACCGGTAGCTGAAAATATTGCACGACAAACGTTGCCAACAGGATCGCGATCAACTGCCCGGGAATGCGATGCGTCACTTTCGGCCACAGCACGATGATCAACAGGGAAGCCAATCCTACGCCGACAGTGTACGGATCGACGTGTGAAATATTCTGGGCATACAGATGCCATTTTTCGACGAAGTCCGCCGGGACCTTTTCTAACTTCAGGCCAAGAAAATCATTGACCTGCGACGAGAAGATGATCAGCGCAATGCCGGACGTAAACCCGACGATCACCGGATAGGGGATGAACTTGAGTAACGCGCCCATCCTAGCCAGGCCCATTATTACAAGCATTACACCGGCGATCAGCGTCGCCACGACAAGCCCGTCGTAGCCGTATTTTTGCACGATGCCGTAAACGATAACGACAAAGGCTCCGGTCGGGCCGCTTATCTGAACCCGGCTTCCGCCCAGGATCGCGATCACAAATCCCGCGACGATCGCCGTATAAAGCCCCTGTTCCGGCTTCACGCCCGAAGCGATACCGAGAGCGATCGCAAGCGGAAGGGCGACCACTCCGACGGTCAATCCGCCCATTAGGTCGCCCTGAAATTGTTTGATCGTGTAGCCTTCGCGGAAGAGGATTGAGAAGAGTTTTGGCTCGATCTTTCTGTACATTGGCCTAGACAAGCCTTGCGGCGGCCTCCCCTCGGTTAACCGTTTCTTGCTCGCCGGTTTTCATATTCTTGATCGTGACCGTGCGCTCAGCTATCTCGCTTTCACCGAGAACACAAACGTAAGGCACCTTGATCGAATCCGCATATTTCATCTGCTTACCAAACTTGTCGGCTTCAGGATAAACCGTGACGCGAAGGCCTTGTTTTCTCAGTTCAGTTGCGAGCTTGAGCGATTCGGTAATGGTGGCTTCGCTCCACACGGTAACCATCGCATCGGCAGGCGTCGATTCCGCGATCTCCGGCGGGAACATTCCGCGTTCGTCCATTACGACGAGGATACGTTCCAATCCCAACGAGACTCCGCATGCCGGTATCTGTTCCTTGCCGAACATTCCGATCAGCCCGTCGTATCGGCCGCCTCCGGCTAAACTTCCCGGCAAATCAGGTACGTTTACTTCAATGATCGCTCCGGTGTAGTAGGAAAGGCCGCGGGCAAGGCTTGGGTCTAGTTGGATGGGACTGTCTTCCGCAAATCTTAGGATCTGTCCGATCTCCGTCAGTACTTCATTGCTGACGATATTGATAAGGTTGCTGACGATCGTTCTATTGACATCTTTGCCTTCGCCGATGATCTTCTGCGTTTGGTCGAATATCTCAAGCAGCATTGTCGCCGAACCTTCAGATATGCCGCGATAAGCCAGTTCCGCAGCTACTCCGTCCGTACCGACCTTATCCAGTTTATCGATCGCAACGAGAGCTTCGCTGTGCAATTCGGACGGCACACCGGCAGTATCGAGGATATCCGCGAGCACCTTTCGGTGATTGAGCCTAATGACAAAATCATTGAATCCGAGCCGCTTTAGGATCGTGCTGACAGCAGATATCAACTCGCCTTCGACCGCCATTGACGTCGACCCGATCGCATCGACATCACATTGATAGAACTCGCGAAACCGTCCGCGTGCAGGCCGGTCGGCTCGCCAAACGGGTTGGATCTGGTAGCGTTTGAAGAACTTGGGAAGTTCATTTTTGTTGTTTGCAACAACACGAGCGAGCGGAACTGTCAGGTCGTAACGCAGTGCGAGGTCGGATAGATCGTTCTGCGATTTTGCGTTTTCGAGGTCGAGTTTCTCACCGCGTTTCAGGATGCGAAAGATCAGCTGATTGCCTTCTTCGCCGTATTTGCCCATCAACGTTTCAAGGTTTTCGACGGCAGGAGTTTCGAGCGGTTCAAAGCCGTAGGATCCGTAGACTTCCTTGATGATGTTGATGACGTAGTTGCGTTTGCGTACGTCGGTTGGGAGGAAATCGCGCATCCCACGGGCTGGGTTGGTCTTCGATGACATAATTCAAATTTGATCTAGCGGTATTTGTCCTTCAACTCAACGTAATTCCTCCAGGATTTCTCCAGCGACGTGAGTTCGTCGTCAGTCAATTCACGTTTGACCCGACCGGGCGAACCGATCACGAGCGAACGCGGCGGGATCTGGATTCCGGGCGTAAGTAGGGAACCGGCTCCGACCAGCGAATTCGCTCCGATGCGAACACCGTCCATCAATATCGCCCCGATCCCGATCAGGCATCCGCGTTCGACGTGGCAGGCGTGGAGCGTGACGCGATGGCCGACGGTTACCTCGTCTTCGACGATCGTCGATATCCCTTTAGAACTCACGTGAATGATCGTCTGATCCTGAATGTTAGTCCTCGCTCCGATGCGAATATAATTCACATCTCCACGAAGCACCGACCCGAACCAAACGCTCGAGTCCTCGCCGATCTCCACATCGCCGACGATGGTCGCGTCGTCCGCGATATACACGCTTTCGTGAATCCGCGGCTCAATTCCGTTAAAGGGTCGAATCATTTGTTTCTTTCAGTGAATAGTGACAAGTGAGTAGTGGATAGTTTTTTACTATTCACTTGTCACTATCCACTAACCACTGAAGTCAATATCATCCTCGGCCGAGCTTCCGACTCAATGATCCAAAGAGTTTTTCTAACTCGCTGACCTTTAGAAGCTTCGCGGCGACAATAAACGTCACGCCGGCAAGTCCAATGGGGACGAATGCTTCGATCAGCTTGGCCGAGAGATGCTTTACCGCGAACTGAGCTGTAAGGTAGTGGAAGCTAAAGTATGCGACGGCGGACATTACAGCCGAGGCAATAGCGATCTTGACGAACGACGCGAATATCTCGCGCCCATTCAGCCGTTGGATCTTGCCGCGCATAAACCACGCTAGTGCGAAGAAGTTAACCAGTGCCACGCACGACGTAGCGAGCGAAACACCGACGTGGCCTAGGCCGCTCGGCGAGGTTTCGGTCACTAACACGCCGGACAAAATCTTCATTAGGAAATAAGACGCGACGACGTTCACAACTATCGATCCGAGGGCGATGATCATCGGTGTCTTAGCATCGTCGAGGGCATAAAAGGCTGGTGAAAGGACCTTGATCGCCGCATAGCCCGTCAGGCCGATAGCGTATCCGCTAAGCGCCCAGGCGGTCATCGGTACGTCAGATTCGTGGAACGCACCGCCGTGGGAGTAGAGCAGCCGGATGATCGGTTCACCAAGGACGATCAGGCCGCACGCGGATGGCAACGTCATTAGAAATACAAGGCTGACCGAGGACGAAAGCGTATTGCGAAAGTCCTGCATTTTGCCCTCGCTCGCCATTCGCGACAGTACCGGGACCGACGCTGTTCCGACTGCAACCCCGAATAATCCGATAGGGAACTGCATCAGGCGAAATGCATAACCGAGCCACGAAATACCGCCATCGATTCCCGATACAAAGAACGTGTTGACCAGCACATTCACCTGAACCGCCGAAGTCCCGATTATCGCAGGACCCATCAATGCCATTACGTGCTTTACGCCCGGATCTGTAAAGCTCAGTTCGGGAATGAAGCGGAATCCGACCTTGACGAGTGACGGCACCTGCATCAGAAACTGCGCGGCGCCGCCGATCAGTGTTCCGATCGCCATGCCGATGATCGCCCATTGAGCGGGGCCGTCGGGTACCATGTTCTTGTCGATCGAGGCTATCCAACTGCCGCCGCTTAGCCAGTATGCAATGGCGAGTCCGAACACGATCGAACAGACGTTAAAGACGGTCGAAGCCGATGCCGGTATCCCAAATATTCCCTTCGTATTCAGCACGCCCATTGCGACCGCTGCGAGCGCGACGAGGAGAATGAACGGGAACATTATCTGCGTCAGAGTAGTGGCAAGAGCGGCCTTTTCGGGCGAGAATCCGTCCGCTATCAAGCCGACGAACTGCTTCGAAAAGACGATGCCGATGATCGTGATGACGCTAAGAACGACCGCAAGCCCGTTCATAACCAGGCTCGCAAGCCGCCATGCTTCCTTCTCGCTCTTGTTGATCTGATAGTCGGTAAAGACCTTTACAAATGCGGCGGATAAGGCACCTTCCGCAAACAGGTCGCGGAGGACGTTGGGGATGCGGAATGCGACCTGATAGGCGTCGTTGATAAACCCGGTACCGAAGAAATAGGCGAAGACCATTTCCCGGGCAAGGCCGAGAAAGCGAGAGAACATTACGGCGATCGACACGATCCCGGCGGAGCGGGCGACGCTTTGTTGTTTCGACGGTGCTTCAACAACCGCATCGTCAACGATCGGTGCCGCGAGTTCTTCGGGTTGTTCTGCCTCGACAGGCTCTTTTTCTACTTCGTTCATCAGGAGCGCGATGCCAAATCAAGAGTTTGCATTATCGGTGTGACTCGGACAAGCGGCCGTAAACGTAAAAACCGCTCGGTCCGAGCGGCTTTCGATCAAACTTTTCAAAGACCTATTCAGTCCCGACGCTGCTTCCAGTCGGATAGGAAAACTTCGTTTTCGAGAGTCGGTAGTCGAGCGAGATCGGGCTGTAGCTGATCGGTGACGCACCGCCGAACTGGCCCTGGATAGTCGACACGTAGAGATTCTGGAAGGCTCGGAACCGCGAGACGCTGCCGCGTTGATTGAAGATAACAAAGAGCAATCTGCCGCCGCGGGTATTCATTTCTCCCGCGAGTGCACTGACGCCGCCGTCGGTATTTCCGAGCGTACCGGTTTTGCCCACGACGCTTCCTTCCGAGAAATCGCTGTCGAAGCGGCCTTCGAGCGTGCCTTTATCCACACCGGCGACGGGCATAATGTCGGTGAAGCTCATTCGATAACGGGCAAGGTCGTTGCGGAGCACGCGGAGCAACTTCATCATCGCAGCCGGCGTGACGCGGTTGATGCCGAGGCCGCTCGAAGTTGCGAGATAAAATTCTGCGGGCTGGGCACCCGTGTTTTGCTGAACGATACGCGATACGGCAAACGGCCCGCCGACGAGGTCGCCAAGGCGTTCGGCAAGAAAATTGTTCGAGAAGCACATCATCGCCTTCACGATCTCACGCATCGGAGCGGATTCGTGCGAGAAGATGAGCTTTGCGTTGCTCGGCATCGACGATACCTGAACGCTGCCGGTAAAGGTAACGCTCGGGACAGCGGCGGTCGTAGTTTGGCTGAGTTTGCCGGAATTGACCAGGAAATTTTGCCAGGTTCGCGTCGCGGCCGCCGACCGCTTGGCGGCATCGAAGGTTGCGAAGAGGACCTTACCCGACGTCGTCGCTGAGGTCGTGTAATTCATCGCGAAATTGTCGGTTACGACAAGATCGCCTTGAATAGTGCGGATCCCCATTCGGTTGAGTTCCTGAGCGAGTGCCACAGCGTGCTCGAAACCAAAAACCGGATCGCGTCCCGACACATAGAGGTTTCCGTGAATCGTGCCGGTTTCGGATTCCCACGAACCGTCTGTCCAGACGCTGGTCGCGAATCTGTAATCCGGGCCGAAGGTCTTGATGGCCGCGTAGGTAGTAGCTATTTTGACGTTCGATGCCGGGTTGTAAGTAAGATTTGATCCGCTTTCGACCACCTTTTCGCCGTCCAGTGTCTCAACGAGGATGCCCGAGTATCCCGGAATCGCGTAATTCTCAAGGACGGGAATGGTCGTGTTGATCGGGCTGAACGAGATAGCCGCGGGCTGAACGATGTCGACGCTGCTGGTCTTCTTTATAAAAGGCGTCGAGGCCGGAAGCGGCTTAGTCTCGGAGCGGACTACCTGAATATCTTGAAATAATGGCCTGGTTTGGGCCGAGACAGACACCGAGAGTCCAAAAACAAGGATGGCGAAAGAATACCAAAGGTAGTTTTTACGTCTCGATGTGGGCATTTATCTCGTTCCCGGCTGGCTGTTCTCGTGAGTAGCTGCAAGAGGTGCCAGACGAATTATACCATATCTCTATAAGGTCATTTCAATCCCAATTTACTCCCATCGGATTGACGATGTTCTGATGGAGTTTTTTCATACTTCGATGCCATCTATTTTAACCATACGTTATGGTTACCATTTCAGTTCCTGATAGTGTCCCGGTCCCGCGTCCCACAGAGCGCGGGACAGAATGATTCTTTGTAACTATTGACATAGTTGAGTTTAGCGTTTTCTGATCAAAACCGTGTCCCGCAGTGTCCCACGAACTGTGTGGGACACGCAACCCATTGCAACAATTAAGGTTATACGGTTTTCCATAGGCAAAATCGACGATTTTGAAAAACTTTTCGCCGCCGAAATTTGTAAACCTATTTCAGGACGAAGCCCGTGGCCTGCCGACCGTTTAGCGAACAGTTTTCCACAGGCCGCAGCTTGTCCCCATGTCCCCATGTCCCGCTGTCCCGCACACGTGAATTTTGTCGTATTGTGCTTAATTTCAAAGATCCATCCCCGCCGGGCAGGGTTGATTACGTTGCCATAGATGCAACGGACGTGTCAAGGTAAAAAGCTTCAAACGCGAATTATGCGAATGGACGCGAATTGTTTTTTTAGATCTCCTATTCGCGAAGATTGGCATTATTCGCCGTAAAAATTGCTAACCATTGAGTTGGCGCTCGTTTGCTGATATTGTGGCGGGATTATGAAAAATCTCATCCTGTCATCCTTGATGCTTTTGTTGTCGGTTGTTTTCGTTGCTGATGTCGCTGCTCAGGAGGGGCCGTCGACTAGCGTTGCGGGCGGCGGGGTTTTGATCAAAGGTTGGACGGGCGAGATAGATGCGAAGGAGAAGACCGCTGGCCTGACGCTCAATAGCGCAAAGCTAGCCGCAGAGGGTAAAGGGATGCGTGTCACGACCGGCCCGGCGGTCACCTATTGGAACGAGAAGGGCACGGCCAAGGGCGATTACACCGTCAGCGCGACCTTTACCGAATCAAAATATATG
>DAIOWA010000097.1:0-7936 GCA_036758705.1 Pyrinomonadaceae bacterium
TGTTGCCAGCAGCAGCATCACGCCGATCAGGACGCAGATCGCGAGCGGGATCTCGATACCGACGACTATCTTGGCGAGCGAGAGGCCGAGGAAGGTAAGAAACGCCGCTATCGCCCATTTACGCTTTTCGATCCGGAAGTTCGATCGCGACAGGTCTTCGAGCAGGATCACTTCGCGTTCGGCGACGAGCAGCTCCACGTCGTTTCGCTTGCCTTGAACCAGGAGCACGTCACCGAAGCGCAGCATTACCGCGCTTAGCTTATTAATAAATGTGTCGCCGTGGCGGTTAATAGCTAGGACGGTGAGGTCGTTGTTTTGGCGGAACCGGAGGGTCCGTAGCGTCTGGCCGACGAAGTCCGAATCACGCTGGACGATCACCTCGAACAATTCGACCTCACCACCTTCGAGCATTACGTCGTTTAGAGTGAAATCCGGTTTGATCTCGAGGCCGATCTCCTCTTTAACGCGAAGAATATCGGTAATAGTGCCTTCTACAATGAGTCGGTCCCGTCGTTGCAGGCGAACATTCGACTGCGGGTTTGCAATACGTTCATCACCGCGGATGATGCCGAGTACGTTCAGGTCGAGTTCAGTTCCGATATTCGCCTCGCCGAGCGTCTTGCCTGCGAGCGGCGAATTCGGCAGTACGAGCAGCTCGGACACATACTCGCGCATATGATACTGCTCGGTCAGTGAATCTTCTCCGCCTCGATTCGGCAGCATCAGGCGCCCGAACAAGAGCATATAAGTCATTCCCGCTGCGAATGTGATCACGCCGACGGTAGTCAGCTCGAACATCGAGAACGGCGCCTGACCGTAGCGGATGATCTGGCCGCTGACGGCGAGATTTGTCGAGGTGCCGATCAACGTGCAGCTTCCGCCGAGGATCGCCCCGAAGGCGAGCGGCATCAGCAGTTTCGACGGTGCGATCCTGGCCTTGGCGGCGAGACCGAGAATGACCGGCAGGAACATCGCCGTCGTAGTCGTGTTCTTTAGCACCGAAGCCGAGACGGCCGCCGTCGTCATGATCAGAGCCGTCAGCACGAAGATGTTGTCGCCGGCGATCCGATGCAGACGACGGCCGATAAGGTCAACTATCCCGGTGCGGATCAGCCCACCGACAAGCAGAAACAGGCCCGCGATCGTAATGACAACGTCGTTGCCAAAACCGGCAACGGCTTCCTGAACGGTGAGTACTTGTGTGAGAACGAGAGCGATTACAAGGATGATCCCGATCACGTCGACCGGCAGTTTCTCGGTCGCGAACAGTATGATCGCGAGAACGAGCAGCAGCAGGGTCATTGTGACGTGGTCCATAGTTTGCCAAGGATACTCAAAATCAAGCACGATTGGAAAGTATCGGATCGAGGCGGGCTCCAAAATATAGTGAAACCCATGAGATGCAACTCTCGTTAAAATTTATCCGGGTCTTTTCCACTCTTAAGATATGCGAAGAAATATAATCCTGTTGATCATCGTTGTCCTGTTGGGCGCCGGGATTCGAGCCCAAACTCTTGACGCCAAAGTCGCTGAGATCGACGAATATGCGAAGGCTGTACTTGCGACTCATGGCGGGCCTGGAATGGCTATCGCCGTGGTGAAGGATGACAAGGTAGTGCTCGCAAAGGGTTATGGCACGCGTGAACTGGGCAAAGACGCCCGGGTCGACGAGAATACACTCTTCGCGATCGCGTCGAACTCGAAAGCCTTCACGACGGCCAGCCTAGCGATACTCGTCGATGAAAAGAAGATCGCGTGGGACGACAAGGTCTCGAAATATCTGCCCGGCTTTCAGATGTACGATCCGTGGGTGACGAGCGAATTGACCATCCGCGACCTCGTGACGCACCGCGTTGGACTTGATACCTTCAGCGGCGATCTGCTGTGGTACGAAACCACGTATTCGCCGGATGAGATCCTCGGCAGAGTTAGATTTCTGAAGCCGGTATCGGGTTTCCGCACACGTTTTGGGTATCAAAATCTGATGTTCATTGCCGCCGGACGCGTGATCGAGAAGGTGTCAGGCAAGCCGTGGTGCACGTTTGTTCGCGAACGTATTTTGGACCCACTCGGGATGTCGCGGACTACCTGCAGCGTTAAGAATTTGCCTGAAAATGCGGCGTTTCCGCATAACGAATCGGGCGGCAAACTCCGCGTTCTGCCGAGAGGGAACGTTGACGGAGCAGACTCGGCGGCGGCGTTGAATTCGTCCGTGTCCGATCTTTCGCGATGGGTGCGAACGCAGCTCGGCAAGGGCAAGTTCGAAGGCAAGCAAATCTTCAGCGAAGCCCAAAGCTGGCAGATGCACCAGCAGTGGCTGGCCCAGCAGGTCGGGCCATCAAACACGCCGGGACTCCAGTTACGGCACTTCTCGGGTGTCGGAATGGGCTGGTTCGTATACGACTACAACGGCCGCAAGATCATTAATCACAGCGGCGGGCTCGACGGCATGCTGTCGTACACTGTGCTGATCCCTGAAGAAAATGCAGGTTTTGTGGTGCTGACCAACAGTGAATCGCCCGGATTTGCAGTGATGATGAACAAGATCCGCGACGTGTTGGTCAACGCGCCGAAACGCGACTGGAACGCCGAAGCCGCGGAGAACACTAAGCGAAGTAAGGCAGCCGCCGAGGAAGAGGCAAAAAAGGTCGACGCGACGCGTGTCCCGAACACGAAGCCGACACTTTCGCTCGCCTCATATGCGGGTACATACAGCGACAAGATGTACGGTGACATCACCATCGCGGAAGAGAACGGAAAGCTCGTGATGCGGTTCCTGCCATCGCCGAACTTCGTCGCCGATCTCGAACACTGGCACTACGACACGTGGGTGATCAAATGGCGGCCGTCCGTCTCATACAACTTCCCGCGCGGCTTCGTCACGTTCACCATAGACAAGAACGGCAAGCCCGACGAACTCAAGATCGACCAGCCGAATAATGACTTCTGGTTCTATGAGTTAGCACCGAAGCGGGTAAATTGATCCGAGTGGCTCGACAATTTCCTGCAAATTATGCAAGAATCCTTGTTTCTTTAATACTTTAGTATCAGAATAGAACAACAGGAGATTTACAAAAGCGTTTAGATGTCAGAAGAAGCAGTGAAAGCGGCTGAGGCTCCCGAAGAAGCGGCCCACGACGAGATCCATTATCAGGCGGTAGAGAAAGACGGTTCGGTAACCGCGATCTGGGAAATGCAGGGCCACAAGCACCTGCGTACTATCGATCCGCGGTCGAACGAAGGCAAGCAGATCCTCGCCCTCTTCGAAACCGCCGCCTAAGATCTCGATCTTAAGTTTGAAAGGCACGAATGCCGCCATTCGCGGCGTTCGTGTTTTTTGCGCCTTCACTATCCACTTGTCACTATCCATTATCCACTGAAGGACAAGAACAACTGCCGATATCTTCAGTGGATAGTGACAAGTGGATAATGGATAGTTAGTACGGAAGCAGCCGTTTTAGCGGATGGTCGGAGGTATCGAGTATCCGACCGTTGAGTTCCTCAACGCACACGACTCCGATTCCGGCGGATGTAAGAAAGATCCGATCGGTATTCTCCATCTCTTCTATACCCGCTTCGACCTCGTCGCATTCAATATTCTCCAAGATGAACTCGCGTGTCGTGCCCGGAAGACATCCCGTTTTAAGCCTTGGTGTAAACAGCTTTCCTTTTGTTTCCCAAAACACATTCGCCATACACGTCGACGCAACCTCACCGCGTTCGTTCAGTCTGATAGCTTCGTGAAACCCGCGTTTCGTCGACTCTTCGTAAGCGAGCAGGTGTTCGAGGTAGTTGCAAGACTTAATCCCAACCAGCGGCGAGGTCGTGTTGATACGATGCGGCGAGATCGTGAGTGTGAAGTTTTCTGAGCGCGGGCGACGCTCGGCGACGATGATCGAGAGGCTGGTTTTCTTTTCGCCTTCCGTTGACCAGATGCGGCTCGGGGAGTCGTCGGAGAAGGTGGTGCGCACGCGGCCGTTAGAGATCTCGCTCTCCGCGGTCGATTCGAGCAATGCCTCCAGAACGCGTTGTTCGCTGTAGCTAGATAGGTCGATTCCTAAGGCCGTGCTATTTGCGGTCAATCGACGCCAATGTTTGTGCCAGAGAAATGGCTGACCGTCAACGAGAGCAAGGGTGGTGAAAACTCCCTTGCCATAAAGGAGAATTCCGGGAGCATTCTTTGTTCCTCTTTCACGTTCTATAGATTCACCGTTTCATGACCGATCATTTCTCGAATCTTATCGGCGTTGATTCCCTTAACCTTAGACACTCCCCAACCCCCATCATTCACGAAGCCGGCGTACCAATTTCGTACCGATCCATTCTTGGAAAGATAAACCATCAGGCTGCCGCGGCCGTTTGTGATGGTGTTAGACGAGAACCACACAAGAAGCCCATTCTCCGTATAGTTCCGAACAAATCGTTGCCGGTTTTCAGTACTCCGCTGGTGGATATGTATTGCATGTCTAACCTTCTCATTTCGAGACCGCGCCGATCTGAAAAACTTAGAATAGATCACCCGGCTAGGATTGAACGGCGGGATTGTTAGGTCTTCCAGCCAAGCGCCGTCCAGAGTCTCTTCGCGTCCAGTGTCGAGGCCCCCAAAATATGGTTTTGACATGATCGACTTACCAGAATAACTAAGCCATTTGTGATCGAACCAATTCTTAATCTTCACGAATACCACGTCATCAACGTCGTTCTCGAAGTACACTGACTCCATAATCGCATTCACAAAATGAATGAACTCGACCGAGTCACCTTCTTCTATCTTGATCCTTTGAGTAGGCTTCAATCCCATTTTCTAATTACTCGACAACAAAGTCCTCATTCGCTGCGACGGTGATCCGCCCCTTTTGATCCCGGCAAAACTCCACGACGAGTTCGGCAAACAAATCGCTCTTTTCTTCCATGGGAACGTGGCCGCAGTGTTTTAGCATCACGAGCCGCGAGTGGAGGATGCGGTCGTGGAGCGTGTAGGCGTCGGTTATCGGGATGACCTTGTCGTCTTCGCCCCAGATGATGAGGGTTGGTTGGTTGATCAGGTGCGCGTCGTAAGTGATGCGGTTCGCGTGCCAGTTGCGTGACGTCGCGAGCAGCGAATGATGCGCATCAGCAGCCGCGAGCGGACGGACGATCGCCTCGACGCGTTCTTGCGAGATCAGCCCGTGGTTCGCGGGAGATAGTGTTTGATACATCCGGTGGCGGTGGAACGCTTTCGTATCCGCAAGGAACGGCGTGAGGGCTTCGCCAACGCCGGGGACGGAACAGATCTTAAGAATCGGATGCTGACGCAGATTGTCGTTGGCAACGGCATCAACAAGCACAAGCTTCTCGACACGCTCACTATAATCGAGAGCGAGGGTCGAAGCGACAGCACCACCATAGGAACTTCCGACGACTACCGCCCGCCCGATGCCGATGCGGTCCATAAATCGCGAAACCATTCGGGCCTGCGAGTCGATCGAATAATCGAACCAACGCGGCTTTTCGGAGAATCCGAATCCTATGAGATCCAGAGCGACAACGTGAAATCCCGCATCCGCCAGCATCGGAGCAACCGACCGCCAGACGTAGGTCGATGCCGTGTATCCGTGAATGAGAACTATCGGCGGATCGCCCGCGTTGCCGAACTCCTGAAAGTGAAGGCGCGCACCGTCGACGCTTACGAAATGCGAATTTTCGGAATGCTCGACCGAGTCGGATACGTCGTCCCAATCAACGCTTGCGGCACGCGTCAACATCTTTACAGCGACAGCGGCTCCTACCGCTCCTGTCAGGCCAAGTGCGAGATTTCGGATCTTCATATCTTGGAGGCGATCTTTAACACAACGAGCTCAAAACTTTTCACAAAGGACGCTAAGATTCTAGCCCAAAACGACTTTCGGCTGAATCACTTTCTCCGCATCCTCGAAAACACCGATGGCGACCAATGTTCCATCGGGTGCTGTCATTCTGATCTGCTGGCCTTCCACGAAGGTTCCGGACAGATCCCGCGTGGACATTCCGTTGAGCGTTTTCGATACGCGGTCTTCGCGAAGCACGAACTCCGGCAGATGCTCGACGGCGAGTGCGATCGGGAGAAGACCTTCGGAAGAAACTTCGTCGAGTTTCACCGACTGATCGATCGTAAATCGACCGGCACGCGTTCGGCGAAGTTCAGTGAGATGCGCCCCGAGTCCTACTTCGCGACCGATGTCTTCGGCGAGCGTGCGGATGTACGTCCCGGCGGAACAAACCGTTCGA
Source organism: Pyrinomonadaceae bacterium (assembly GCA_036758705.1). Classification (GTDB taxonomy): domain Bacteria; phylum Acidobacteriota; class Blastocatellia; order Pyrinomonadales; family Pyrinomonadaceae; genus OLB17. The sequence goes on from DAIOWA010000097.1 coordinate 6,247, forward strand.
ATGCGAAGTGCGGAATTCGGAATGCGGAATTCGGAATCAAGCAGTTCCAATTCGCGAATGTTTACCGGCACCGGCCTCCTTTCTATCTCTTGCCCTTTACGAGCGAGTTCGTAGAGTTTTTTCCCTTCGACTTTCTTTGCCGAGTACATTGGCGGGGTTTGCATAATATCTCCACGAAACTTGGTTAGAACGAGATCCCAGTTAGCCGACCGCAGCCCTTCGACAACCTCTTCATTCCGCCCTCCGCCTTCCGCCTTCAGCCTTCCGGTGTTGTCTCCTGTATCGGTCTCAAACCCAAACCGGGCGACCGCCTCGTACTCCTTCTCGTCCTTGTCGAGAAACTGTGCGAGCCGCGTCGCTTTGCCGACGACGACCACCATCACCCCGGTCGCGAAAGGGTCGAGCGTCCCGGTATGGCCGACACGTTTCGTTCCAAGCGCGCGTCGAACGCGGGACACCACGTCGTGCGACGTTATGCCGGCGGGTTTGTCGATGATAAGAAGTCCGTCCACATCTCGATTCTAAACTTCTGAGTAGCGGTGCGTATAATGACAACGAATGTGGCGAAAGCGAACCGAAGCAAAACCCGACGATGAACGAATCATCGCGGACGTCGAAAAGGCTCGGACTCGGACGATGAATCGTGCGGTGAAGCTGCTCGCCGCAAAGCCTCGGTCGATCGGCGAACTTCGCGAGCGGCTACTCGAGAAAAATTGGACGAACGCTGAGATCGTCGAACGCGTGATAGTGAAGCTCGAAGAGTACAAATACCTTGACGATCAGCAGTTTGCCTCCGATCTGGCGGTGTCAAAGCTGCGTCAGAAACCTCAGGGCAAACGCCGTCTGCTGCAGTCGATGTCACAAAAGAAACTCAGCAAAGAAAATGTCGATTCGGCGATCAAGGCGGCGTTCGAGAAGCTTCCCGAGACCGACCTTATCGACCGTGCGATCGAGAAGCGGCTGCGGCTGAAAGGCAAGCCGGAGACGCTCGAGGACAAGAAGAAGTTTTTCGATCATCTTCTGCGACAGGGATTCGAATACGGCCTTATCCGCGAGCGAATGAACGATATCGCAAAGGTCGACCTATCCGCGGAATGAACATTTCTTACGACAACCGAACCTTCCGATCGATCAGATCGCAGAATCGCGGTTACAACGGCGTGACACTTTGTGTCGGGACCGCGTCCGGGCATATCATCGACTCGGGATTATGAGTGCGGTAATTCAGCAGGGAGTGCGACAGGATGAGCTGGTCTCATTCGATCCGGCGACGGGTGAAGAGGTTGGGCGCGTGACGATCGATTCGGCAGATGATGTGCGCGCGGCCGTCGGGCATTCCCGTGAAGTTTTCCACAAGTGGAAATCTTCGTCATTCGCGGACCGAAAGGCTCTTGTGATGCGGGCTCGCGAAGTTATCCTTGCCGACATTGATGGTATCGCGAAACTGATCTCGGCGGAATCGGGGAAGCCGTTCGGCGAGGCGATCGCTATGGAGATCGCACCCGTGCTTGACCTGATGCAGTGGATCGCCAGAGGTGCGGAGAAGATGCTACGGCCAAAACGCGTCGGCATCGGGCTATACGCATTCCTCGGCCGCTCGTCAAAGATCATCTACAAACCGTATGGCGTTGTCGGGATCATTCCCGCGTGGAATTATCCCTTCTCGATCCCGCTGGGCGAGGCGGCGATG
>DAIOWA010000098.1:0-7932 GCA_036758705.1 Pyrinomonadaceae bacterium
GATCAAACAAAGTCGAAGAAGTTTACAGAATATTTGGCAAAGGTTATAGCAGCTCAGTCGGCGATCTTCGGCGGCCTTCCGTATGAAAAATACTGTGCTTTCTACTTCTTCCAGCCAGCCGAATCGAATGCAAGCGGCGCGCTGGAACATCTGAATAGTTATGTCGCCTTTGCGCCAGCAGGCGAACGTTCCACACCCGAACAGATCATTGGAACTGGGTCGCACGAATTTTTTCATCTCTGGAATGTAAAGCGTATCCGTCCGGCAGAGATGTGGCCGTACGACTATTCGCGTGAGAACGAGACGCCGTCACTCTGGATCTCGGAAGGGTTCACGAACTACTACGGCATCGTCGCGACGTACCGTGCCGGAGTCACGGACAAAGAAAATTTCCTTAATCGAGCGGCTGCCGCTGTCGCCGGTATAGAAACTGACGAGGCCCGCAAATACATTCCGCCCGCGAGCTCATCGGTCTCCACGTGGATTGGCTACGATACACCGCAGGCGTTTTCTATCTCGTACTACACTCAGGGCCAAAACCTTGCGGCTCTTCTGGACCTCTCGATCCGCAATGATACGAATGGCGAAAAGAGCCTCGACGATGTTTTCAGGACGCTTTTCGCCGAGCACTACAAGAAAGGCCGAGGTTTCACAGAGCCGGAGTTTATAGGCATCATCAACCGTCTGACGAAAAAGGATTACAACGGCTTCTTCGATAAGTACGTTTTCGGAGTCGAGGTGCCGGACTATGACCTCTATTTCGGCTACGCGGGCTACAAGCTGACGAAGACCCCGCGGACCGAAGCAGACTTCGGATTCTCAGCCCGGCCGCGAAACGGAGGCTTTGGGATCAACGGCGTAACCGCTGGCGGCTCTGCGGAAAAGGCCGGGCTCCTCGCGGGCGACGTCATTCTGAAGGCTGACGACCGGCCGATCTTCGATGCTCCGCTGAATACCCTGGCAGGAAAAACCGTCAAGCTAACGGTCGACCGTAACGGTAAGGCAATCGATCTGCCGATGACAGTCGGTACTCGCGAGCGGCTCTTCTACTCCCTTGAGGAACTCTCCAATGCAACGGCACAGCAGATGAAGATCCGCGAGGGTTGGTTGAAGCGGTAGGGTATGCAACCAGGATCACCGATCGTCGAGATAAGGAATGCATCCTTTCGGATCGGTGATTCTGATATTCTGCGTGATCTCTCGCTCGAGATCTTTCAAGGCGAGATCCTCGTATTGTTGGGCGAATCCGGCTGCGGCAAGACGACGACGCTCAAACTGATCAACCGACTTATCGATCCAACATCCGGAGAGGTGATGGTTGAAGCTAGATCGACGACCGACTGGGACCCGATCGAACTCAGGCGGCGGATCGGCTATGTGCTGCAGGAGGGTGGGCTGTTCCCGCATTTTACCGTCGCCGAGAACGTAGGCCTGACGCTGATGCTGAAGGACGTCGATCCGTCGAAGGCGAAAAAGCGCGTCGAAGAAATGCTCTTGCTTGTGAATCTGGATCCGTCGAAGTTTGCAGATCGTTATCCTCACGAGCTTTCGGGCGGCCAGCGACAAAGAGTCGGCGTGGCCCGGGCTCTGGCGGCCGATCCTGACATCGTCCTTCTAGATGAACCTTTCGGAGCTCTGGACGTTCTCACTCGCACCGCTCTCCAAAGGGAGTTCGCTGCAACGGTCGGCGAAATGGGCAAAACCGCCGTGTTCGTTACTCATGACCTTCACGAAGCAAAGCTACTTGGCTCGCGGATCGCATTGATGGAGAAAGGCCGCATCGTCTTTCTTGGAACGCCGGATGAGTTCGGTGAATCCGACGTTCTGTTGGCAAGGGCTTATCTCGAAACGATCACTGTCTGATCGGATTCCTCGCCGGTTCTCGCGTATTGATACGGGCAAGCTCCCCAAAACCTTGCCGTAAATACTAGAAGACCCTAAACTTAACCTGATATGAAGTCTGCCCTATTCATCTCCCTTGCGATAATGTTGTATTCCCTTCAAGCGTTCGCTCAAACCGCCGCCGAGTTTTCAGATATCTGGGAAAAGGAGCACGTCTCGCACAAACTTCCCTCGAACAACCGCCACACGGACATTGTTCAGGATCTGGACGCGTTGAAAAAGCTCGACGTAAAAGTGAATGAGGTCGGCAGGAGCGCTCAGGGGCGAGAGATCTTTCAGATCGAATGGGGCAAGGGGCCGAAGAAGGTTTTCTTGTGGTCTCAGATGCACGGCGATGAACCGACGGCGACGCCAGCCCTTATCGATATGTTCACGATCCTGCAAAAGAATCGCGACAAGGATTGGGTGAAAGCGATCGAAGCAAATCTGACGATCCGGGCAGTGCCGATGTTGAATCCGGACGGAGCCGAGGTATATCAGCGCCGCAGTTCACAGGGGATCGATATCAACCGCGATGCGCGAAATCTCGTCACGCCTGAGGCGCGATTGTTGAAATCCCTCCGCGATGCATGGCAGCCGGAGATCGGGTACAACCTCCACAACCAACAGGGCCTCACAACCGCGGGGATGTCCAGTAAACAAGCGGCGATATCATTCCTGGTCGTATACGGAGACGAGGCAAAGACTCTGACGCCGGGCCTCGAGCGAAATAGACGACTGGTCGTCGCCATGAATCAGGCACTGTCTCAGTATATTCCCGGCCACATCGCCCGATACGGCGATGACTGGACGCCCTCAGCATTTGGCGACAGCTTCTCTGAATGGGGCACACCGGTGATATTGATTGAGACCGGAGCTCTTAACGGTAAGGATGAGATGTTTCTCGTGAGGATGAACTTCATCGCGTTTCTTACCTCGATGAAGCTGCTTGCCGATGGTGGAACGACCGCATTCAATCCCAACGATTATGAGCTGATCCCGAACAACACATCCGGCCGCGTCGTTAATTTTGTATTTCGAAATGCAACAATGATCGACCGTACGAAACCCGACGCGAATCCTGTTTCGGGTGACATTGCGATCACGGTCGAACGCCGCCGTGCGGAACAGCTTCAGCCTACGCGAATTCGACAAGTGGGACCGGCGATTACAGTCTCCGGGCTCGACGAATACGATGCCAGCGATTTCAACGTAACCGGCCGCTTTCAGCCCCTCAAACAGGGAAATTACGGGGAATTGCTCCTCTATAAGAAAGGCCGGGAAGTTAATTGGGCGTCTACCGACATCGAGAAAGAATTTCCGCCCGATGCAGTCTTCTCGCTCGGGAAATGGGCAGTTGGCGAAGGTGTCGTGAAGAAACGTAACTAGCTATGACTTATAACTTATCCCTTATCACTTACTCCGAAATAAGTGATAAGGGATAAGTGTTGGAAGCCCGGTTGGTTCCGCGAGAGAACTGGCTTAAATTAGGAGGAACGAGTCAGCTTCTCATGCTCAACCTTCTCAAGATCCAAAACATCGCGCTGATCGATTCGCTTGAGCTCGAATTCGGGCCGGGGCTTAATTTGCTCACAGGCGAGACGGGATCTGGCAAATCGATCATCGTCGATTCGCTCGGGGCACTTGCGGGCGAACGCGTTACGAATGATCTGATCAAGGACGGAACGGATTCTGCGCAGATCGAGGGGCTTTTTACGGTTGCATCATCATCCGGCTTGACCGAAGTCCTCGATGAATCCGGGATCGAAGCGAGCGACGAACTTATCGTCCGCCGAGAGATCTCACTTGCGGGCAAGAACCGCATTTTCGTCAATAACCAGCTCGTCACCGCCGCCTTCCTAAAACGCCTGGGCGCGTTTCTCGTCGACATTCACGGCCAGGGCGAGCAAACATCGCTGTTCGACCCGGACACGCACCTTGAGCTCTTGGATGAATACGCAAAGAACGCAAAACTCCGCGATCGCGTGGCCATAGCGTTCGACACGTTATCGCAAGCAATGCGAGAACTTGCCGACCTTCAACGCGGCGAATCGGAAAAACTGCAACTTCTCGACATACTCCGATTTCAGGTCGAAGAAATACGCAAGGCCGATCCGAAGGCCGACGAAGAAAAGGAACTCGAAGAGGAAAAACGAAAGCTCAACAATGTCGAAAAGCTAAACTCGCTTAGCGGTGACGCGCTCGATCTGCTCTACGATGCGGATGAGGCTACTGTCACCACGCTTGAGAAAGCAGTCCGCAAGATCGACGAACTTGCCGAGTATGATTCGCGATTCGCCGAATACAAAGAAGGACTCAATGCTGCCCAGGCGGTTTTGACGGACCTCTCATTCGCCGTCCGCGATTTCTCCACGCATCTGGAGTTCTCGCCCGAACGCCTTGCGGAGATAGAAGATCGCCTTGCAGAGATCACACGAGTGGCACGCAAGTATGGCGGTTCGGTCGAGGCTGCCATCGGGCATCTCGCCGAATCGGAAGCGAGGCTTGAGGCGATCGAGAATGCTGAGATCCATCAAGAAGAAGCCAAGAAGCGCGTGGAGCAAACTCGACTGGCTTATCTCGATGTCGCGACGGAATTGTCCTCTGCTCGGAGTAAAGCTGCGGCAAAGTTTGGCAAAGAGGTCGAGAACGCTCTTTCTGCCGTTGCCCTTAACAAAGCGAAATTTGAGGTGCGGGTTTCACCGGTTTCAGATTTCAAATTTCAAATTTCAGATTCAACTTCCAAACCTGAAACGGACGCGGGCGTTGGATCCACCTTCACTGCAAAGGGATTCGACACTGTCGAATTCTTCTTCTCTGCCAACGTCGGCGAATCCGTCAAGCCGCTCGCGCGAGTCGCGTCGGGCGGTGAAGCTTCGCGGCTGATGTTGATCCTAAAGACGGCCGCGAAAGAGAAACAGGCGGGCAAGGCGGTAGTGTTTGACGAGATCGACGCCGGCATCGGCGGACGTGTGGCCGAGGCGGTCGGGGCGAAGTTGAAAGAGCTCGCTAACGGTCAACAAGTACTCTGCGTGACGCATCAAGCGCAAGTTGCGTCGAAGGCTGATGCACATTTTGTAGTCGAAAAGACAATGACGAAGAATCGAACTTCGATTGCCGTGCGTTCTTTGAATGACGCAGAACGCGTCGAAGAGATCGCACGAATGCTTGCCGGCGAGAAAATTACCGACGCCGCACGCGAGAATGCCCGAGAGATGATCGCTGCCGCTTAGTTTTCGCGAAGAATTTAGGACAGGATGAAAAGGATGTTAGTTATTCGACATAGGACTACATCCTGTTTATCCTGTGCATCCTGTTTGAATTTTTCGTATGCCCCCTAAAGTTCTTGCAAAAGTCATCCGCGGCGATACCGTCGAATCCGCCCATCGCGGACATCTGATCGTGCTCAACGGCAGCGGCGAGACCTTCGCGTCGATCGGTGATCCAAAGGCTGTTACGTTCTTTCGTTCGGCCGCAAAACCGTTCCAGGCCCTTCCATGCATAACTAGCGGAGCCGCCGATGCATTCAATTTTTCCGAGGAAGAGGTCGCTCTCGCGTGTGCGTCTCACTCTGGCGAATCGCGTCACGTGCGGATCGCCGCTCTGATGCTCGAACGCATCGGCCTTAACGAAGCCCATCTTCATTGCGGGTCGCACCTGCCGTTCTTCGAAAAAGAAGCCGAGCGGATGCTGCGGGTTGGTGAATACGCAACACAGCTTCATAACAATTGCTCCGGCAAACACGCCGCGATGCTCGCCTTTGCCAAACATATCGAGGCCGACATCAACACCTACGAACTGCTCGAAAATCCTGTACAGCAGAAGATCCTCGAAGCAGTTTCGCGGTTCACAGAAACGCCGGTAAATAAGATCCCTATCGCCATCGACGGATGCTGTGCTCCCAACTTTGCACTGCCGCTCAATGCAATGGCGACCGCATTTATGAACCTGATGCGGCCTGCGAGGTTCGATCAAAAGACCCAAGATGCAGCGGCACGCATCGTCTCCGCAATGATCAAATTCCCCGAACTCATCGGCGGCAGCGAACGGCTCGACACAATGCTGATGCAGGCCGCCGAGGGCAAGATCATCTCCAAGGTCGGCGCCGACGGCGTCTGGCTCTGCGGCGTACTGCCGTCCGAAAAACACCCAACCGGCCTCGCCATTGCCCTCAAGATCGAAGACGGCGACGACAAACGCGCCCGACCCGTCGTTGCTGTTGAGGTTTTGCGGCAGTTGGGAATTCTATCTGCCGAGGATCTCGCGGATGTATCCCCAATGCCGATCAAGAATCGGCGGGGCGATGTAGTTGGACGGGTCGAGAGCTGCATTAGATAGAGTCCTGTGCAATGTTGAATGCAAAGATCCTAGTTCTGTTTCTTCTTTTCGCCGTTTGTCCGGGACTCGGCCAAACTGGGCATTCTACGTCTGAATACGCCGTTTATGGTGCCGTTCTTCGTACGATCTATACGGAGAACCGGCGAGACTACGCTAATAAGTCGCATTTCGTGATAATCGACCGGACACTGAAATCGGACGCTGTCAACACTCCAACCTCTAGAAGGTTCAGCAACTTGGTCAATAAGTTTGAAAAGCTTAACAGCTCCGAATATTCGATCGAAAGGAAACTGCCGCCGGGTGAATATTCCAAGGAGTATCATCTGATCTCGCCAAGTGATCTTGATGAGCTATTTCTAGATGGGAAAAGGGAATATGACAGAAGGATCCAAGAGACAAGGAGAAGTGGGAAGCTTCCCGTGATTGATATTTGCGGCAGCGCATACTGGCACCCGTTCTATCAGAAGTTTCCGGAGGCCAGCGGACATTATCGCCTATCTCGCGTCGCTATCAGTGGAAGTTATGCACTCGTCAGGATTCAACGCGAGGATGTTTGCGGCGGATTTGATACAACCGACTTACTTCTCAAGACCAAGAAGGGTTGGCGTGTGATCTGGAGCGCAGGTTCGCAATGGGTTGCGTAAAAGAATCATTTCAAAGTCCCGTCGCCCCACGAGGTATTCGATTAAAATCCCCCCGTGGTTAATATTTGACGAGCTCCGGTTCAGGCACCCACGCCATCCTTCTCAAAAACGCGGTCCAGCCAAAGGTTCGTCAATTTCTCTTGAACGCTGTTCGCTTTTAGGCGGTCGTTGAGGTTTTTGAGATCGACAAAGTTTAGATTGGCGCCGGAAACTTCTTACCGGAAAGGTGCTAAGCCTTAAGCGGATCTACTACCCGTACGTCCGAGAATCTCGAAAAATCGCGATCGGTCGTTGCGACTGTCGCACCGCACGAGGCAGCCATGGCGGCGATGTGAGCGTCCATTACGAGATTCCCGGTCGCCTGGCCGTCGGTCAATATCTTTGAGAACAGGGGCCAGTTCTTTTTCTCGAGTGAGACCAGATGAGAATTATCCGGCTCCAGCCAGGAATCAACTATCTCGATCGCTTGCTGAATTGTCAGTGGTGCAGAAGAGGATTTGGGGTTAGTAATAATGCGCAGAAATCCGGTGATCGTGTGCCAGGAAAAGAAAACTTGCTCGGTGTTGAGTACATTTTCAAGCCAGGCAGCCGCGTCTACGTTAAACTCGCTAGTTTCGTCGTAGGCGTACAGGAGAAGGTTCACGTCCGGATGGATCATCGGCGGTTGGGTCCTTCAATTATATCCAAGACCTCTTCGATGTTGTCGAAATTCAGGTCCTTTCTCAGGCCAAGTTTAAAGGGCTTAACCTTGAACTTCTTCTTTGGCCGAACCGAATCTTGCGAACTGAGTCCGCGCCGTAACGCTTCGTTTATCAACTCTTTGAATGATCTCTTCGGGTCATTTTCCTGAGCTTTCCTCAGCCGGAACGCCACATCCTCGTCGATCGTTAGCGTAGTTCTCATAGCGAGTCGATTATAGCCTGAGATAGAGCTAAACATCAAGACATCATATCATTGATGCTTTGATGTTTAACCAACTCGCTTCTGCATGGCTTTAAACTCTTCTTTCCCAAATACGCGGTCCAGCCATAGGTTCGTCAATTTCTCCTGAACGCTGTTCGCTTTTAGG
>DAIOWA010000099.1:0-7868 GCA_036758705.1 Pyrinomonadaceae bacterium
CGAGCACTCCGACCAAGGCAAAGATGATAACGATTGCCCAGGCGGACCCCGACGCTAATTTGTTCGTAATTCGAAGGCCTCTCGCGGCAAGGATCCATCCCCAGATCTGGAAAACATCAACGCTGCTCAGGATCGCAGCAAGTACAGGCTGAGCCTTGCCGTCAATGAACATCGTCGGATTGGCCTGAACAAGGCCTCCGCGTTGAGCGGTAGCCAAATCTATTTCGTCGGCGGATTTGATAGCAAGAACGACAAAACCCGCTATCGCACCGATCACGCCGGGTGGAATTGACGAATAGACAACAACCGATACTGCATGCAGGTAGCCGCCGTTTCCTCCGAAGGCTTTTGCACCAAGGAAATAGAACAACCCAATAACGAAAACAAAGATCGTTACGATCGCAAGAACGATAAGGGGCATCCATTTCTGGATCGTCATATTAATACTGACGATTCCCTGTCTCTGCTCGGCGGCATATTCGCCGTCTGCGGACTTTTGTCGAGTTGTTCGTTGACTGCTCTGCGAATACCCGCCTCTCCTACCTTTTGATAAAGAGCAAACACTGAAGCGCTGGCGAAGACGGCGATCAGGATCAATCCCAGAAGGAAGCGCGGCTTTCGACGCAGATCTTCGAATGTGCGTCCCGGCTCGATAAAGATATTCAGAAGCGTCGAAACTTCAGACATCTCCGCTTGTTCGGCGGGTACGATCTTTTCGGGTGGTGGAGGTGGTTCCCAAGCGGGAGTTTCGTTGTTCTCCATTGTTTCTCCTGTAATTGCCGTGCGCTACGGGTCGCTTCGGCGTGATGTTTTGTTGAATTAGTAGAACTATCGAATCTTACGGCTAAATCGATGAATTGTTCAATTTAATTGAGCTGATTCAATTCCTCGATCCGAATGCACGCACCAAAGTGGCCCGGTGCATACTCCTTTAATTCGGGAACGACGCCTGAGCATTCTTCGATCGCGAACGGGCAGCGGGTTCGGAATCGGCATCCCGAGGGCGGGTTGATCGGCGTCGGAACGTCGCCTTTGAGGACGATCCGATCGCGTTTCTTTGTCGGGTCAGGAACCGGAATGGCGGACAGCAGCGCTTTGGTATAAGGGTGCAGCGGACGAGCGTAAAGTTCTACGGCATCCGCTATCTCAACGATCTTGCCGAGGTACATAACGGCTACTCGATTCGAGATATGTTCGACTACGGCGAGACCGTGAGAAATGAACAGATATGTCAGTCCAAGTTCCTGCTGAAGGTCTTGAAGCAGATTGACGACCTGCGCCTGAACTGATACGTCGAGCGCCGAGACCGGCTCGTCACAGACAATAAGTTTTGGATTCAGAGCCAGAGCCCGTGCGATCCCGATCCGCTGACGCTGCCCCCCGGAAAACTCGTGCGGGTAGCGGTTCATATACATAGGATCGAGCCCCACCTTGGAGAGCAGATCTGCAACTCTATCCTGCCGTTCCTGCTTGTTCGAAACTCCGTGTATCGTAAGCGGCTCCGATACGATCGAAAGAATGCTGAGCCGCGGATTCAAACTTGCGTACGGATCCTGGAAGATGATCTGCATCTCGCGCCGCAGAGCCTGCATCTCGCGGTCGGAAAGACCTATGAGGTCCTTGCCTTCGAAGACAACTTCCCCGCTGGTCGGTTCGTGAAGTCGGAGGATGCATCGTCCAACGGTTGATTTCCCGCAGCCCGATTCGCCAACGAGCCCCAGCGTCTCGCCCTCGCGGATCATGAAACACACTCCGTCGACAGCCTTTACAACGTCGTCACTATTATCAATAGGAAAGTGCTTGACGAGATCGCGGATGGAAACAAGTTCCGCCTTTTGTTGTATCGCTGGCAGGGACGACATCGAGTATCGAAAATAACAGGTTAATTTGAAGCGACAAAACGCAACGGCAGGTCAACGCTGTCACGACGTTCTCCGTCGAAGAGGATACAGCGTACTTTTTCTCCGCCTTCAAGTTCGTAGAGTGGAATCTCGCGCAGTTCGCATTCGGGCATTCTAAATTTGCATCGGGGAGCAAAGTGGCAGCCGCTCGGGAGTTCTGTAGGGCTTGGAACTGTTCCCTCGATTGTCTGCAACCGGGCTTCGCGTTCTATAGAATGCGTTGACAGCTTTGGGACCGAATTGAAGAGACCGCGTGTATACGGATGTTTCGGCTGGCCAAAAAGGGCGTTGACTCCGGACTCCTCAACGATCTTGCCGGTATACATAACGCACACGCGATCTGCGGTTTCGGCCACGACTCCGAGATCGTGCGTAATGAGTAGGACTGCTAGTTTGCGCGTCCGGCAAAGATCGTCAAGCAGTTCGAGGATCTGGGCCTGGATCGTGACGTCGAGGGCGGTCGTTGGTTCATCGGCGATCAGCAATTCGGGGTCGCAGGCAAGCGCCATCGCGATCATGATGCGTTGCCGCATACCGCCTGAGAGTTGATGCGGGTAGTCACTTGCACGGCGTTCCGGTGAAGGGATCGAAACCTCTCGCATCGCCTCGATGGCGGCCGTCCAAGCCCCTTTTTTATCGAGCTTTCGATGAAGTCGAAGCGCTTCGGCGATCTGCTCGCCAACGGTATACACCGGGTTTAGCGAGGTCATCGGATCCTGGAAGATCATCGCGATATCGTTCCCTCGAATCTCGCGCATGCGATCCTCGCTCGCAGTTGTCAAATCCTCACCTTTGAATCTGATCGATCCGCCCGCGATCTTGCCCGGGGGAGAGATCAGCCTCATTATCGACAACGCCGTTATCGACTTCCCGCATCCTGATTCGCCGACAAGTCCGACCAGTTCCCCCTCGTCGATCGTTAATGAAACGTCGTTCACCGCCCGCACAAGTCCTGCGCGGGTAGGAAAATGTGTCTGCAGGTTCTCGACTTCGAGAAGCAAAGGCATGCAACTATTAAACTTGCTGCGCGTAAACTACTCAAGTGAAAGCAACTATTTGCGTCGATATTTCCTCAAATAGCTGTTATTATTTTCGAATTGGTAGCCTTTAGCGGTTCTAAAAGGAGCATTTCCAGAGTGAAAAAACGTCCATTCTTATTAGCCCTACTCACCTTTTCACTTATCTTTTCAACGTCGATCACATCACTTGCACAGCAGGAGGTGCGGAAGGGTGTTACTATCTCCGCACAGCCAACGCCGGTCAAAACTGCTCCTGGCGAGGTGGTTAAGGCCGAAGATATTGAGGTCGATGTGGCTGAGGCTCTTGCGGTTATCGAGAGCAACCACGTAACCGGTAAGAAGATCAACTACAACGACATCGTTAAATCGTCGATCGACGGAATGCTCCATTCACTCGATCCGCATTCGAACTACTTCGACGCAAAGGAATTTGAACAGTTCCGGACCGATCAAAGCTCGCGGTATTTCGGTATCGGAGCAACGATCGGTGACCTTAGCGACGCCGATGGCAAGGTAATAGCTACTTACATTCGAGCGACATTTGATAATGCTCCGGCCCACCGAGCTGGACTGCGATTCGGCGATAAGATCGTCGAAATTAATGGTACCAATGTTCTGGGGAAACCGTTTCCCGAGGTTAGAGATATGCTTCGAGGGCCTCGCGGAACGCCGGTTAAATTGCTTATCGAGCGTAACGGAACCGGGCTTCGGGAAAACGTAAGTATCGTCCGCGACGCGGTGCCACAACCGTCGATCCCTGAGGCGTACATGATTCGGCCGGGCGTGGGTTATATCTCGATGACCGGCGGATTCAATCAGACCACGTACGCCGAATTTGCCGAGGCCATGAAGCGGTTGAAGGCTCAGGGAATGAAGGAACTCGTTCTTGATTTGAAAAACAACGGCGGTGGATTGGTCAGCCAGGCTTACCGCGTTGCGAACAGCTTCCTTTCGGCCGGTCAAACCGTCTTCACGCAGATCGGACGGTTGGAAGGCACGTCAGAGAATTATCGGGCTGAAAATTCTACGCCCGAGACGATGCCGGTCGTAGTTCTGGTGAATCGTAATTCGGCATCCGCGTCAGAGATTCTCGCCGGAGCTTTGCAAGACCACGATCGAGCTTTGATCGTTGGCGAAAACACGTTCGGCAAAGGGCTCGTGCAGAATCCATTCATGCTGGATTATGGTTCGATGCTGCTGCTGACGATCGCTAAGTATAAGACGCCGGCAGGCCGCCTTATTCAGCGCGACTATTCTGACGGAAATCTCTACGACTATTACACGAACGGCGGCATTGACAGTGATGCCGGAAGTGAATCACCGCTCGGGCCCGAATCCAAAACCGACGCCGGAAGAGCCGTGTATAGCGGCGGCGGCATCAAGCCCGACGTTCCCCTTAAGCCGGATACGATCACAGCCGATCAAGTGCGAGCGCAGTCAAAGCTTGCGAGCCCGATCTTCGCGTTTACTCTTGATCTGACCTACGGAAAGATCCCGGGATTCGAAGCATACAAGGTCGATCGGCCGATCACCTTTAACTACGACATCAAGGCGACCGACTTCCCTGTAACGGACCAGCTCTATGCGGCTCTGCGGCAGTATGGAATGAGCAAATACAAGATCCCTGCAGCCCAGTTTGATCGCGAACGTCGATTCGTTGAAAGGACACTTCGTTCGGAATTGATCACTGCGGCTTACGGCTCGACCTCGTCCCTGCAGGTGTTCAATGAATACGACACGCAGCTTTCCAAGGCGATCGACCTGCTGCCTCAGGCTAAGCAGCTTGCGATCGAGGGGCAGCGGGCGAAAAATGCGACTGGCAGCCGGGGCTCACTCAATCCCGAGCGATAGTCGGATAGGAAAGGAAATAGAGAATGAGTCGGCCTTAGAAACGCCGACTCATTCTTTTTGTCTTTTTTCCCATTCTCCTATCCCGAAACAAGCCAACTGATAAGGTAATAGGCTCCGATCCCGAGGCCGATTAGAATCAGCGAAGCTAAGAAGATAAGCGCCCCGATCACAAACTTAAACTTGCGGTAGCGATTTTCATCAGGCGGCGAGAGCTGATTCTGCGGAAAGTATGGCGGCGGCCGGTTCATAATAGTTAGCCTAACAGTCAGCGGAGCCCTAAGCAATCACCGCGGAAGCGGTTGTTCGAGATTTGCAAGACCGTAGGCCAAGACCGCCATCATCGAACCGCACTTCGCCAGCAGTTTCGGATCGACCTTATCAAAGGTGTCGGCGGCCGTGTGGTGATAGTTAAAGTAGGTCCGCGTATCGAACCACGGGGCGAACGAAGGTACCCCAAGCTGTGTCAGAGGCCCGATATCCGCGGCGACTCCACCTTGTTGCTGAACCAGTGCCGATCCTTGCTTTAGGAGTATCTTTGATATTGGGTCCAGATATGGCAGTGCTTCGCCCTTGCCGGCAAAAAGGATCCCAACTGTGTTCGAGGCTCCGAGATCGCTCTCGATAGCGGCGAAGTGCTTGGCGACATTTGCCCGCTGCTCGGCAGCATACGCGGTACCGCCTGCTAGCCCGTTCTCCTCGTTCATATACGCGATGAAGCGGATCGTTCGTTTAGGCTTCAGCTTGAGATCCTTAACGAGTTTTAATATCTGCATAGACACCGCAATACCAGCAGCATCGTCGAGTGCACCGGTCCCAAGGTCCCACGAATCAAGATGTCCGGAGACAACGATGACCTCGTCGGGCTTTTCGGATCCTTTGACATCAGCGATCACGTTAAAACTGTCCGCATCCGGATTCGTTTTGGGAGTTAAAACAAGATGGATCCGCACTTGACCCATCTTTGCGAGATAAGCGATCGTCTCGGCGTCCTCGTAGCTCACAGCAGCAGCCGGAATTTTTGAAGCGTCATCTGCGTATCGTAAGCTCCCGGTATGAGCAAGCCGATTCTGCGATCCGCCAGCGGATCTTACGAGCGACGCGACTGCTCCTAACCTTGCTGCAGCCGATGCTCCGCCCCCGCGATACTGAACAGCCTGGCCGTATGCTTGGCTTCCGAATCCGCTATCGGACAGGCTCTGGTCGAATTTCGAGTTGAAAAGGACCACCTTTCCTTCAATCCCGGCACGTCCTAGTTCGTTCAACTCGTCGTAGTTATTTACAACGACTACATCCGCTGTAAGTCCTGTCGCTGCGGTGGCGACGCTGCCGCCCAGAGCGGTCAAGACCACCTTCTGGGTAGTGCCTTCGGCCATTCCCGGATATCTGACCAGTTGCCCCGTTTCGGTTCCTCGTTCCCAATGAGGCACCTTCAACTTCTGAAGTCGCACTTCGGCACCAAGCTTCCGCATCTTTTCGGCAACATATTCTACCGCGTGTTGAGCCTGCTTCGATCCGGAAAGGCGAGGGCCGATGTTGTTCGAAAGATAAGCTGTCTGCCTGTAGGCATAGTCACTCGCAAGAGCTGCCGACTGAAGCTGTTCGAGATCTGACAGAGTTTGAACCGAATACAGAGTACCTTGTGGGGCCTGTGACTGCGGATACGCAGGGAAAGCGGCGATCATCAGGAGAAATGCCGATAAAATTCTCTTCATTCTCTGGATGTTAAATTGACAGGCAGCCAAAATCAAAAAAGGAAACCCCGCATATTGCGGGGCTTCCCTCCTTTGAGAAGACTGGATGTCTGTCTGCTTGATTGTTGGAAAGCAGATAACAAAATCGCGCCTAAGGGCTTTAATGGACCTGCAGCAGCTTCTTTGCAACACCTACGAGGTTAGCTGTCGGGCTAGGAACGAAAGATTATCCCTGAGCTTGTCATAAGCTCTTCGCCCCTGTCTTCCGTTTCCGGTCGACTGTGGTTCCCCCGCGTTATTCCACATCGAAATAACTTCGGTGATCAACTTTTCAACAATCAAAGGATAGCACAGGGTTTGTCGCGATACAAGGATTTTCCGACAAATCATCTGGCCGGATAGAGCTGATACAGCAAGATATAGACAATCACGCCCGTAATCGAAACATAGAGCCAAACCGGGAACACGAGCCGGGCGATCTTCTTGTGCTTATCGTACTGGCCTTTCAGACCGCGCCAAAGGGTAAGAAGCACGAACGGCGTAACAACAGCAGCAAGGATCGTGTGGGATGTAAGTATCGTGAAGTAGACCGGTCTGATCAGCCCTTCGCCTGTGAATCGTGTCGGGCCGAGCCCAAAATAGTATGTTCTGAGGGCGTGGTGCGTGAGGTAAAAGACCAGAAACACCGCAGATACGCTCGCGGCGGTGAGCATACAGGCTCGATGCTTCGATATCTGTTTGGTTTGGATGAAGTAGAACCCCAGAATCAAAAACATGCCGCTTGTCGCGTTAAGCGTCGCGTTCAGATGAGGGAAAATGTAGAGATAATCCATCTATTTCCAGAATCCAAGAAGCAGGAATAGAACGATCCACAGTCCGCCCATCAAGTGCCAGTACCAACCGACGGCCTGGGCAACGTTCAGGCGATAGGAATTCTCCGCTTCGTTAACCGCGGGATACCACGAACGCCTTAGAACCGAGCCAAGGGCAATCATTCCTCCGATCACGTGAACGGCGTGAGCCGCCGTCATGATGTAGAAGAACCCGGCATAGGGATTCCCCCGCATATAGAGACCGCGATTTACCAATTCGACCCATGCGATCAGTTGAGAGGCGATAAATATCCCGCCGAGTGCGGTCGTCGCGACAAGAAATCTGCGGGACCACATGAGATCTTGATTTTCGACGGCGCGGCGGAAGAATTCGTAGGTAATACTGCTTGTGAGAATAATGAAGGTGCTTATCCAAACCTGAACCGGTAGGTTAAACGGCTTCCATTCCATGGCCCCATTGGTCGCAATAACGACATATGCGCCGATCAGGCCGCCAAACGTCATCAATACTACCAGGAGTACGAACCATGAAATGACGCGGGATTTGTCGCGGTTGATCTGGTCGTCCGCCGT
>DAIOWA010000100.1:0-7858 GCA_036758705.1 Pyrinomonadaceae bacterium
GAAGCCGGATCGTAAACGCCGCAAGGAGCATCGCAATGAGCTTCTGCGGTTTCAAATGTTTCCGAGATTCGTTTCGTAAGTTTTTCGAACATATTTCCCCTTTTAGTCGCTAATTATTTATTCCTCTGGCCGCGTTCCGGCCTCGATGCCTTTGACGCTTGCCTGGTTGAGAACTTTTACCTGAGCATCACCCGCGACGCGGATCTGGCAAGAGAGACGCGTGTTCGGTTCGAGATCGCCCTTGGTCGCAAGGATCGCTTCTTCAGCTTCGCGCATTTCGCCGAATTCGCCAGAGATCACCTCGACGCGGCAGGTTGTGCAGCGGGCGTTGCCGCCGCAGCGGTGCAGGATGTCGATCCCGTTATCTTCAATACAAAGAACAAGTTTTCTGCCTTCGCCGCACTCGAATTCGACTGTTCCGGTTGCGGTTTCAGCGGTTATTTTGGCCATTCAATAGACTTCTCCCTAGATCGGAAATGTTGATAGATCGGATAGTTCGAGATTGTCACAACGATGTGTGATTGGCAAGTTGCACAGGCCCGAGCGGTAGCAAGGGCGAAACGATAGAGTTGGATGTATCGCCCTTGCTAACGCGCGGGCTTGCGCATTTTAGAAATGAGTCGCGATTCCCGATGGAGGTTCGTCGCCTTTGTAGAGAACCTTCTCAAGAAAGAGTCCCGACGGCGGAGCGGTGTGTTTTGCGGCCGCGTCGGACTTGAACTTCAAGAGTCGTTCGAATTGTTCGACGGTCATATTGCCGCGGCCGACCTCGGCGAGCAGGCCGACGATGCGGCGGACCATTTTCCAGAGAAAATGCGACGCTCCGATGCGGAAGCAGATCAGGTCGCCCTCGACAAAGATCTTGGCGTGATCAACCTTAACGATCGTTGACTGCTTTTTGCCTTCCTCAAGCTCACAGAACGAGAAGAAATCGTGCTTGCCGACAAGCAGTTCCGCTGCGGCGGCCATCGATTTAACATCGAGCCGGTCCTTGATCCACCAAACGAATGGCTTACCGAACGCTGTTCGTCGCGTCGAGATGCGATAGAGATAGTAGCGTGCCACCGCGTCGTGCCGAGCGTGGAAGTTCTCCGGAGCATTAGAGACCTTGAGGATATTGATATCCGTAGGAAGCAGATCGTTAAACCCGTGCTGGATCTGCAGGGGTGTCACGTTGGCCTTCAATTCGGGGACCTTCAGATGCGCGACCTGCTTCAGTGCGTGAACACCTGCATCAGTCCGTCCCGCACCGAACAACTCAAATTTTCCCGCGAACAGCTGCCGAGCCACATCCTGCAGTTCGCCCTGTATCGACTTCGCATTATGCTGGATCTGCCAGCCGCGATATCGCGTACCTTCATATTCGAGTTCGAGTTTCCAAGTTGGCATCCAAATGAAACTAGCCACTAATTTCACGAATTGCACTAATTTTTCGAGCCATTAGTGAAATTTGTGTAATTCGTGGCTAATTTTCTCCTATTTTCACTTTCTCTCTGAATTGGTTGATAGCAACGTAGGTTACCTCGGCTTCCGTGACCTTCACCTTTTGGCGGCCCTGGCTGCCGAACCGCTCGGCTTCGACCACGACGTGGATGGTGATCGATGTGGATCCGACTTTCAGAGTCTCTGCATAGAAGCTAACGAGATCGCCCATAAACACTGGCTCGTGAAAGATCACTTCCTTCATCGCGACGGTTACGAATCGGTCGTGCTTTGTATGCCGGACGGCTTCGACACCGCCCGCGACGTCGATGTAACTAAGTATCACGCCGCCGAAAACTGTCCCATGAGCGTTCGTGTCCCGCGGCATCATCGTCAGCCGGATGGCCGCGTTAGGCTCATTAGCGGTGGAATGAATTTGTTCAGTCATAAGGTGTTATTTAAACAGGATGTAGAGGATGAACAGGATGTTGTTGTCTCGCATGAAGTCGATAGTACTCGATTCGAGGCGTACCAAAATTAACAAGAAGGCCTAACTCTATACCAGTCGCCGTCAGATAATTGATTACTTGTGCTTTGTGCTCCGGCAAAACTCTGGAGACCGCTTTGAGTTCTATAAGAACGCGATCCTCGACTATTAGATCGGCAAAGTACTCACCAACTATCACGTTTCTAAACTTTACCTTCAACGGAACCTGCGCCGTTACTTTCAAACCTTTCTGTGCAAGTGCGACCACAAGAGCTTTCTCATAAACCGACTCAAGAAAGCCCGCTCCAAGCTCATTGCTGACTTCGAAACAGCATTGAATAATTTGACCCGTAAGTTCGTCACTAACCATCCTGTTTATCCTCTATATCCTGTTAGAACGTCGTTAGAAATGAATCAGCGATTTGACTCCACCTCCGATGAAACGCCGAGTCAACCACCATCCTGCCTATCCTGTTCATCCTGTTTGAATCTGCCTCACAACCCAATCTCTAACGGTATCCCTCAACTCATTCAGATCATCGTCAAAGAAATGTCCGCAGTTCGGAAAGACCTTCAACTCCGCATCAGTATTCGCCGCGACTCGATCAAACAACACTCGGAGATTTTCCTCCCCACCGAATTCATCTCGGTCACCGTGGATGAAAAGGATCGGCTTGCGAACCGCGGTCAGGAAATCGAAATCTCCGTATTTATCTACGGGCGTCCCGATCGAGATCAGCCGCACGACGCGGTCGTCGTTCATACCGACTTCCATTCCCACGCGGGTGCCGAATGAAAATCCTGCGAGTGTGATCGGCTGGCCGGGATATGTTTCGGCCAGATAATCGAGCGCATCTCGCACGTCCTCGACGCCGCCTTCGATCTCGTTGTGCTCGCCGGTGGAGGCTCCGACGCCACGAAAGTTGAACCGCAGAGTTATTAGGCCTGCGTCGATCAATCCCGCCGCCGCCCGAAACACCACCTTGTTATGCATCGTCCCGCCGCCCAGCGGATGCGGATGACAAACAAGCCCGACGCCTTTAACTTCGCCGGTCGGCTCCTTCAGGATGGCCTCAAGCTGGCCGTGCGATGCCGGTATGAACAGATTGCCTTTCGGGTACATAACGAATCTTCGATTCTAGGCGGTCGGGGTTTGAGTGGCAAACGGCAGCCGGGGTTGGCAGCCGCTTTAGTTCGATCTTGCGGGAAGGCCCATGCGGCGAAGGAGATCTTGAAATCGTGGGGTCTCGCGGATGGGATCAAACGGCGGGAGGTAGCTTATTGTCGAGAGCTCGGTGCTTCGCGAATCAAAGTCTTTTTCCAACCACGCGAATGCATTCTCATGATCGCCAATACCGACATAAACCGCGGCGATCTCTCTGCCAAGCGCTTGGTGAAGCGGATATCTTTCCTCGAGTTCCTTGGCGAGCGATGCAGCTTTGGAGGTGTTGCCCGTTATCGCGCTCGCGTATCCCAATGCGCTCAAAGTTTGCCCGGTTCGTTCGAGTTCGACGGCCTTTTCGAAGGCGGCAATCGCCTCGTCCTTTTTGTCCTGACCCAGCAATGCGTATCCCAGCGTTACGTAATTTGACGAGTACTGCGGATAAAGGCCGATCAGATCTCGCGTGGCAGTCAAACAGTTTTCGTAATCCTTTATCAGCAAGAAGGATCGCGAATAACTAACGTTGATGACCAGCGAGACAGGGGCAAGGTCCCGGGCTTTTTGGATCTGCTGGATCGCCTCGTTCGACCGTCCGGTATCGCGGAGAAGCAGGTAGTAGTATTGATACGTTTTTTCGTATCCGGGCTTCAGTTCGATAGCTCGTTTCAGTTCTCGCTCGGCCCGGTCCCATTGCCACATTCCATAGTAAATATTACCCAACGTGGCGTGCGCATCGCCTAAGGTGGGGTCAAGTTCCACAGCCTTTTCGGCGTAAGCCTCGGCTTTGGGAAGGGCCTCGCCGGCCGGCATGCCGACGTAGAATTCAAGCATCGAATAGCAATCGGCCAAGCCCACATATGCAAGCGCAAAATTCGGATCCAATGCCACGGCACGTTCGAATTCGGCGATCGCTTTTTTAAGATCGTCGCCGGTCCTTTTGTTCCACAAAAATTTGCCTCGCAGGTAGCTTTGATACGCTTCGCTCGAAGGCGGCGGCTCTTGCTTTTCAGGCGAAGTTACTTCAGGTGTCGCCGCAAGAGGCCGCGTCAGATAACTTAGTCCATTTGTAACGAGCAGCGATATGACCAGCACTGCGATCGCGCCGATTCCCCATATCGCCCGCATCCCGAACAGCGATCTGACCGAACCGCCGGAGCCGGCCTTGCGGTTCTTCATCAAGTAATTCGCGATCCGATTACCGGAGGTGGAATGTATCGAATTGTCGCCCGTGTTGACCGACATAAGAGCGTCGGTCAGTTCGGCGGCACTAGCGAATCGATCCTCGCGCTTCTTTTCGAGACATCTCTCGACGATCGAATGAAGCGCGGGCGGAGCATCTTTTCGAAACTGGGACAGCGGCGTCGGCGTTTTTGTCGCGATCTGGTCAAGAAGATCGGCTCCATCAAATGGAACATCACCGGCGAGCATCTCATACATCACGACACCGAGACTGAAAAGATCGGTCCTTTGGTCCGCGGTCTCGCCCGTTGCCTGCTCGGGAGACATATAATTAACCGTCCCAAGCAGCATCGAGTTGTTATTTTTCGCGTCGATGTGCGGGTCGAGATGCCTTATGTCCGAGCTGTCCGCGGCAAGTTTAGCAATACCGAAATCAAGGACCTTCACGATCCCATCAGAGCGGATCATGATGTTTTCCGGTTTGATGTCGCGATGAATGACACCGGCGGAATGTGCGGACGCTAACGCGGAAGATGCCTGACACGATATTTCGATGATCTCGTCGATCGAGAGCGAGCCGATCTTTTCGCGCAGTGTCGTTCCATCGATGTATTCGCTGACGATAAACCGCTCGCCTTTTTCGGTCGAGCCAATGTCGTGCAGCGTCAGAATATTCGGATGATTTAAGGCAGAGACTATTTGTGCCTCGTTCAACACACGATCGAGGTTGTCCGCGGAAGCGAAAGGTAATAGCTTGATCGCAACTTTACGATTCAGGCGGGTATCGCGGGCAAGATATACATCGCCCATGCCTCCTGAGCCGATCAAACTCTCGATCTCATACTGTCCGGCAATGGAACTTCCTTTTTCGAGCGTCCCGTCCGCGATGACGCGGTCGGCAACCTCCATCACTGCCGAATCCTTCAGAAAGTCGGCGGAATCAGTATGTGATCTTAGCAGGGATTCTACTTCGGTAAGCAGTTCGGGATCGCCATCGCAGGCGTCGGCAAGAAAGTCGCTCCGGGCTTCGGGCCGGACCTCGAGTGCGGCCGTAAACAGGTCAGTAACCTTTCGCCATTCGGTGCTCATCGAGTTAGTTCACGGTAAAGCCAGGCTCTCGCGACGTTCCAATTATTTGCGACCGTCGTTCGCGACACTTTCATGACCTCGGCCGTCTCATTCAGACTCAGACCGCTGAAATATTTCAGCTCGACTATCCGGGCCTGCTGTTCATCGATCTCCGCAAGCCGGTCGAGAGCTTCGTCGAGTGCGATCAGGTCGACACTTTTTGGTTCCTGGGCCGCTACTGAGTCATCTTCAAGAGGGAGGTTGATCGCCCCGCCACCTCGCTTTTCGCTGGATCTTGAGCGGGCATGGTCGAGCAAAATCCGCCTCATTATCTTGGACGAGATACCAAAAAAATGTGCGCGGTTCTTCCAGTCCGCCTGACGCTGATCTACCAGTTTCAGATACGTTTCATGGATGAGTGCGGTTGTTTGCAGAGTGTGCCCCGGCCGCTCGCGTCGCATATATCTCGCCGCCTGTTTGCGCAGCTCCATATAGACGAGCGGCACAAGCTCCTCAAGTACAAGCGCACTTCCGTTGCTCCATTCTTTAAGCAATTGGGTCGAAGCTCCCGGATCCATAGCAAAACGCCGTCAGTTCAGTAATTTAGGGCCAAGGCGATGAACGATGTAACAAAGATAATAGTTTTATTTGGACTGTTTTACCAAAATTTCCGCGTGTATATTGACAGCCCTTTTTTTTTCCGATCCGCCATCATCCACGAAGCTCCCAAAGCTTCTCGCAATAAGTTTCAACCAGAAAGAGGAGAGATCATGAGAGTTTATAAGTCCACAATATCGAACCTGTTTATCGGGCTCATATTTACATTAGTCTCTGCGTCTGTTTCAAACGCCGCGGCCATCACGGTGAACAGTATTGGCGATGCGGCCGCGACGGACGGGCAATGCACCTTGCGCGAGGCGATAAGTAACGCTCAGACCAATTCGGACGCGACCGGCGGCGACTGTGCGGCGGGGGCCGGCGACGACACCATCAATTTCAGCCTGAGCGGCACGATACTGCTCGGATCGACGCTGCCCACGATCACGATCGCGGGAGGTGCGCTTACCATCGACGGCACGGGCCGGTCGGTCATTATCGACGGGCAGAACGCCGTAAGGGTAATGGACGTGGGCGGAAACGTATCGCTTAGTAACCTCGCGATCGCAAACGGAAATTCGGGCGGCTCGGAGGGAGGCGGTGTCCGAAACCTTAACGGCACGCTTGCGGTAACCGACTGCACCTTTTCCGGCAACAACGGATCATCCGGCGGTGGTATCTTTGGCACCGGGACGCTCACTGTCGCCGGCAGCACCTTCTCCGACAATACCGCGTCATATGGCGCTGGAGTTCAAATCACGTTCGGCTCACTCGCGATCACCAATAGCAGCTTCACAGGCAACACCGCCTCCCAGTTTGGCGGCGGCGTGGTCAACGATAACTCATCGACGAACATCACCGGCAGCACCTTCTCCACTAACACCGCCGGAGCGCGTGGCGGGGCCGTGTACGGCGGCAATAGTCCTGTGAATATCTCGGACAGCATCCTATCCGGTAACCATGCCCCACGCGGCGGAGCCATCTCGGCCGGCTATGTCGCTAATGTGGCCAACAGCACTTTGTCGGGCAATACAGCCGATCTGGGCGGCGCGATTTACGGCAACGCCGACGAAGGAAATCCCTTTGTGAGTGTCCGCAACAGCACTCTGTCAGGCAACAGCGCAACAAATGCAGGCGGAGCCCTCTTCTTGATCTTCGGGGTGAACTTCATTACCAATAGCACATTTTCAAACAACAGCGCTCCGAGCGGCGGAGGTCTCTATGGTGATGCCGCGGGACCTAGTAGCAGTATAAACAACAGCACGTTCTCTAACAGTGCCATCGTTAGCCCCTTTGCAGGATTTGGTTACCCTTTCCCCATGTACAACACCATCGTCGCGGGCGGCGGCACCTGTGCGGGCGTGACCGACGGCGGTTACAACATTGACAGCGGGACGGGCTGCGGCTTCACGGCGGCGACTTCGCGGTCTAATACCGATCCACGGTTGGGGCCTCTGCATGACAATGGCGGTTCGACAAAGACCTTCGCTCTTTTGCCAGGCAGCCCTGCGATCGACTATATATCCGTCGGAGAGAGCGGCTGCGGAGCCGTCGGTCAAACCGACCAGCGTGGCATTGCGCGTCCGTTTGGGGCCAAATGCGACATAGGAGCATTTGAATTGGCTGACTCAGATGGCGACGGCGTTCTCGACAACACAGACATATGCCCCGGAACGTCGCTGGCCAGCTTCGCGGACAGGCCCGACCGGCCAAAGAAGAACCGCTTCTTCGCAATGGGCGACGGCAGATTTGTCGACGGCGACGGCACCTTCTCGGGCTTTACCGTGGCCGATACGCGTGGATGTTCCGGAAAACAGATCATCCAGGTAACCGGCATCGGCGATGGCCATGACAAATTCGGGATCCCACGCGGCGTCATCCTCGATTGGATCGCGGCTATGCAATAACTGCACTATCACAAAGGTGATTGCACGCGGGACGCG